>CANFNO010000082.1 GCA_947447845.1 Burkholderiales bacterium
TCACCCCCGATGAAATCAAGATCGGCATCATGCCCGGTCACATTCACCGCAAGGGTCGTATCGGCGTGGTTTCCCGCTCCGGTACCCTGACATACGAAGCAGTGGCTCAACTGACCGAAATCGGTCTGGGTCAATCGTCTGCTGTCGGTATTGGTGGCGACCCCATCAATGGCCTGAAGCACATCGATGTGATGCGCGCCTTCAACGACGATCCTGATACCGATGCGGTCATCATGATTGGCGAAATCGGCGGACCGGACGAAGCCGAAGCTGCTCGCTGGTGCAAGCTCAATATGAAGAAGCCCATCGTCGGTTTCATCGCCGGTGTGACGGCTCCTGCCGGCAAGCGCATGGGCCACGCAGGTGCCCTGATCTCCGGTGGCGCCGATACGGCCGATGCCAAGCTGGCAGTGATGGAAGAGTGCGGCTTCACTGTCACACGCAATCCGTCTGAAATGGCCAAGCTGCTCAAGGCGCTGCTCAAATAAGCAGACCAAAGCGTCAGTCACCACGGGTTGCAAACCCGTGGCAACAAAAAAGCCCAGACCTCAACACCTGGGCTTTTTTTGTGGGTGCCAGGGGTTGCAGTTACCCAAGCATGCGCATGCTGTTTATTTCGATTGAGCTGAATCCCTGGCGTGTCGTGCCAGCAATTTGCCAAGCGCAAACACGAGCAGGGCACCTGCTGCACCGCAGGCGTAATGGAGGATTTCGGAATTCGGGATCAGAGGTGCAATCGCCGGGTCGCTGAGTGCCATAGATCCGGCAATCCAGCCCAGCAACATGCCGCCGAGGGTGATGACGGAAGGAAAGCGGTCCATCAGCTTGATGACCATCTGGCTACCGGCCACGATAACGGGAATGGACACCAGCAAGCCAAAGATCACCAGTGCCATCTTGTGCTCACCCCCCGCGTTTTCCGCTGCGCCGGCAATGGCGATGACGTTGTCAATGCTCATGACCAAATCAGCCACGATCACGGTCTTCACCGCAGTCCACAGGCGTTCACCGCCATCTAAGCCCAGGTGACTTTCTTCGTTTTCCGGCACCAGCAACTTGATACCAATCCAGATCAACAAAATCGCGCCCACCAATTTCAGGTAAGGAATCTGAAGCAGTGTCAGGGCGAAGAAGATCAGAATGACCCGCAGCACGATAGCACCCAGCGTTCCCCACACAATCCCCTTGGTGCGCAGGGAATCAGGCAGTTTGCGGCACGCTAGCGCAATAACCACGGCGTTGTCGCCACCTAAAAGAATGTCGATCATGATGACTTGACCGACCGCCAGTAGAAATGCCGGCGTAAAAAGCTGTTCCAAGTATCTACACCTTTAATGCGGCCATTGCCGATGCGCGCAAAATCGAATAAGGGGTCGGCAACACAGTGGCACAAGACTTACTATGCTTGCTACACATAGCCAAGCTTTCAGCAACAAACCTGGTGATTTGAACATGAAAATTCTTCTTGCAGTGGATGGCAGCAAGTACACAAAAATGATGTTGGCTTACCTGGCTACCCACAGTGAACTCTTCTCGGTTACTCACCAATACAGCTTGCTGCACGTGCAGGCGGCTCTGCCGACACATGTCCAAAACGTGATCGGCAAACAAGATATCAAAAAGTACCATGCGGAGGAGGCGGACAAGGTGCTTGCTCCCGTTAGCAAGTTTCTGTTGCGACATGGCATTCAGGCCAGCAGCACATGGAAGATAGGCCATGCGGGTGAGCAGATCGCCAAGGCCTGCGCGGAGGATCACTTTGACCTGCTGGTAATGGGCTCGCACGGACATGGCGTGCTGGCCAATATGGTCATGGGGTCGGTCGCCACGCAGGTCATTTCTCTCTGTCGTGTGCCGGTGTTGCTGGTCCGCTGAGGTTGCGGATATGCCGCTTGGGTCGACGGGGTTTATCCAAAATTAGCCTGGATCGTCACTAAAACACCACCAATTTGCCTACGAGGCTATTGTCTCTGTGGTTGGGCTCTGATAACGTTGGCGTCCAAGACCTTGCATACAATGGAGCGCGCTCGTTGATATGCCGGAATACGCCGGTTTGGTATACGGGGCTGGGGTGGCAATTGACGAAGTCTTCCAAAATTAAAGCGGGTGCATTCTGGCGAGCCGACTGGTTCGCCGGCGCTCTCATCCTGCTCCTTACGGTGATGTTGCACCTATCGACCGACTTCATCGGGACGCTGGAGCGCCGCTATTACGACTTCGCCAGCACCAGTACCACACGCCAACCTTCTGACCGCATCGCCGTCATCGCCATTGACGACCAGAGCATTGCCAATATTGGACGCTGGCCCTGGCCTCGCGATGTGCACGCCAAGTTGATCGACCTATTGTCGGCAGCCAGAGCCAAGACGGTGGTGCATACGGCCTTCTTTTTTGAACCACAGGTGGATCCGGGTCTGGTGTTCATCCGCAAGATGAAGAGTGCTTTGGGCAGCACCACGGATGCAGGCGCCGCCAACGAGCAGATTGGAACCCTCATTGCCGAGGCCGAAAGCGCACTCGATACCGATGCGGTGTTGGAGGCGAGTCTGCAAAAGGCCGGCAATGTGTTGTTGCCCTCGGTTTTTACCCTGGGTGAACAGCAGGGTAAACCCGATAACCCGTTGCCTGCCTATGCCCTCAAGAGCGCGCTTGACGACCTGAATGGTTTTTCAGTGAGTGCCACGCGGGGCCAGCAACCTATTGAATTGCTTGGCAATGCCGCTGCGGGTATCGGTCACCTCAACCAGTTCCCGGATGTCGACGGCGCGGTGCGCGCAGAGCCCTTGCTGGTGAACTATTACGGCAAGGCCGTACCGTCCATGGCTTTGCTGGCCGCGTGGAAGAGTCTGAATCTGGGCCCAGCGGATATCAAGCTCAACACCGGTGAATCGGTACAAATCGGAAAGCTACGGGTGCGCACCGATGAGGCGGCGCTGATGTTGCCGCAGTTTTATCGCGGTCATGATGGCAAACCTGCGTTTGCCGTGGATTCTTTTTACGACGTTTTGACAGGGAAAATCCCGGCCGGCAAATATGCCGACAAGATTGTCATCATCGGCGCCACGGCAGCCGGCGTGGGTGTTCAGTTTCCCGTTCCAGGGTATAGCGGACTGTCCCCGGCGGAGACTGTGGCACACATCACCTCCAGCATTTTGAATGAGCATTTCATTGTCCAGCCCTCATGGAGCGTATGGGCTTCGCTGGGCTCTTTCCTGTTGATTGCAGCCTATGTCATTGCCGGTGTGCCGCGCCTGTCAGCGGGTAAGGCGGCCACTGTGACTTTTGCACTTTTTGTGCTTCTGATGGCTGCAGAATTCGGGCTTCTTTCTACTGCCGCAACCTGGGTCAAGCTGGTTTTCCCAGCCACTGCGCTGGTGTTGGGCCATCTGGCGCTGACTACGAAGCGCTTCCTGATGACGGAAGCGGGCAAGGTGAAATCCGACGAAGAGTCGGCCGAAACCAATCGCATGATGGGCTTGGCATTGCAAGGGCAGGGTCAGTTGGATATGGCGTTTGACCGTTTCCGTCGCGTGCCCATGGCGGATGCCGTGATGGGCAACTTGTATAGCCTGGCGCTGGACTTTGAACGTAAACGACAGTTCAACAAGGCCGAAGCGGTGTACCAGCACATGTCCGCGTTTGATCCGGATTACAAGGACCTCAAGGCAAAGCTCAACCGGGCCAAAAATCTTTCGGAAACGGTCATGCTGGGCGGTGGCGGTGCACACCCAGGAGGCACGATGTTGCTGGATGGTGGCGCCGTAGAAAAACCCATGTTGGGCCGCTATCAGGTCGAAAAAGAATTGGGCAAGGGCGCGATGGGCGTGGTCTATCTGGGCCGGGACCCCAAGATCGGGCGCGTCGTGGCCATCAAGACCATGGCCTTGAGCCAGGAGTTTTCCGGCGATGAGTTGATCGATGCCCGTGAGCGCTTCTTCCGTGAGGCTGAAACGGCAGGGCGCCTGCAACACCAGAATATCGTCACCATTTTTGATGCCGGTGAAGAGCACGATCTGGCCTTTATTGCCATGGAGTTCCTAAAAGGAAGCGATCTGGCAGACTTTTGCAAGGGTAGCCAGTTGTTACCTGTGGGCAAGGTCATCAGCATTGTGGCCCGGGTTGCAGAAGCACTGGCTTATGCGCATACGCAGAACGTGGTGCACCGCGATATCAAGCCCGCCAACATCATGTATGAGAGTGAAAGTGACACCGTCAAGGTGACGGACTTCGGCATTGCGCGCATTACGGATTCCAGCAAGACCAAGACCGGACTGGTGCTGGGCACACCAAGTTTCATGTCGCCGGAGCAATTGGCCGGCAAAAAAGTGGATGGCCGTTCGGACCTGTATTCGTTGGGCGTTATGCTCTACCAGATGCTGGCAGGTGTGCTGCCGTTTCGCGGTGACTCGATGTCCGAATTGATGTTCAAGATTGCTAACGAAGAGGCTGCTGATATCCGAATTATTCGGCCCGAACTGCCGGAGACCTTGGCCAATGTCGTGGCACTTGCCTTAAGCAAGCGGCCCGAGACCCGCTACCAGACCGGCGATCAGTTCGCCCTGGATTTGCGTGCAGTGGAAGCCCAATTGGCGGGACAACACAATGCGAAGCCAGCCAGTGCGAGCGTTCAGGAATCTTTACAGATGGAAAAGACGGTCAGTTTTGCATCCACCGTGCCAGGAATTGCTGCCGGCCCGGTGCGGACCGGCGATGCGGCCGATATTGAAATATAAAGACAAGAATGATCTATAAATTTTGCGCAAAAACGGATACGGGTCGGTCTCGAGAAAACAATGAAGATTCGGTCGCAGTGGATGAAGAAACACGGCTTGCGGTGTTGGCTGATGGCATGGGAGGTTATAACGCAGGCGAAATCGCCAGTGGCATGGCCACGGCATTCATCAAATCGGAGATGAGCCGCTGGCTTACCGAAGTGGGCACAACGGCCCGTCCCAAGGAAGTGCGCCGTGCGATGGAAATCTGCGTGGACAGCGCCAATCTATCTATTTTTAACGCGGCCAATTCCAACGCAAACTACTCCGGGATGGGTACCACCTTGGTGGTGGGGGTTTTTCGCGACGATGTACTCGTGTTGGGCCATATCGGCGACTCGCGCTGTTACCGATTGCGCGCAGGCAAACTCGAGCAAATTTCGCGGGATCATTCGCTGTTGCAGGAGCAGATTGATGCCGGGCTGGTCACGCTGGAACAGGCACAGCACTCAAACATCAAGAACCTGGTGACGCGGGCACTGGGTGTGGAAGAGATCGTGTTGTTGGAAGTCAACGAATATCAGGTGGAACTGGGCGACCTGTACCTGATGTGCTCGGACGGGTTATCCGATATGGTTCAGGACGCAGTCATCGCTAAAATCCTGAATGCCGAAGGTGGGTTAGAGCATAAAGTTCAGATGTTGGTTGATGCCGCCAACGACAATGGCGGCAGGGATAATATTTCCGTTTTGATGGTGGAAGTCTTAGAAGCCACTGAAAAGCGGGGTTTAATCGCGAGATTGCTAGGGAAGTAACGCGTGTTTAGTTTTCCATATTCAAACTACAGGAAAAGGAGCCGGTCATGCCGAAAATGATCGTGTCGATCGACGAGGTCGTTATCAAGGAAGTCCAACTTACCAAGGACAGAACCACCTTGGGCCGTAGACCTTATAACGATATCGTTATTGATAACCTGGCAGTCAGCGGAGAGCACGCAGTCATACATATGAACGGCCCCGAGGTTGTGCTCGAAGACCTCAACAGCACCAATGGCACCTACGTCAATGGCAAGGCAATCAAAAAACAGGCCTTGCAAAATGGTGATGGTATTGAGGTGGGCAAGTACAAAATCAAGTTTGTTGGCGACAGTGCGGGTGACAATTTTGACAAGACCATGGTGGTCAGGGCCCGTCCAACGGCACCGGCAGCACCTGCTTCGCCGGCAACCGAACACCCTGCAGTCCCAGTAGCTGCGCCTGCCCCGACGCCCAGTTATCCGGCCGCGCGACCCTTGGACTTAGGTGGTTCGACTTCCGCCAGCATCAAGGTCCTGAGCGGCGCGGCAGCCGGACGCGAAGTGCCACTTACCAAGGTAGTCACCACCATTGGCAAGCCAGCCGTAGCCGTGGCGGCCATTACCAAGCGCCAACATGGTTATGTGGTGCACCACGTCGAGGGCGGCGGAAACCCCACATTGAACGGCCGGGCGATTACTTCCGATCCGGTCCCCTTGCGAAACGGTGACGTGATAGAGCTTGCCGGTACGCAGATGCAGTTCGTGCAAGTCTAGGCGGCGGCAGAAGCACCGCGCCGCCATGCGTTCGAATTGCGGCGTGGCTTGACATGCAATCCATAGGCAAGCACTGGCCTCGAATCGCAGTGACCTTGCTGCCTTTGCTGCTGGCCTTGCTTCACGCAGTGGGCGTATTGCGGCTTGACGTCTTGCAACGTCTGGATGACATCATTTACGACGCGCGCTTGCGCGCCACAGCACCCAAGACCCTGGATGATCGGATCGTCATCGTTGACATCGACGAGAAGAGCCTGTCTGAAGTGGGGCGCTGGCCTTGGAGCCGCAAGCACATGGCGCAAATGGTGGATGAGTTTTTCGACCAACAAAAGGTCGCGCTATTGGGTTTTGACGTCGTGTTCGCCGAGGCTGATAGCAGTTCGGGCCTGGCCCAGCTGAATGCGCTTGCGCAAAATGAATTGAAGGACCAGGCGGGGTTTACCGAGCGATTGCGCAGTCTGCAGACGACACTTGACTACGATGGTCAATTCGCCAAGTCCCTGATGAATCGACCGGTGGTGTTGGGCTATTACCTCAACAATTCCGGGCAATCGCGCACCAGCGGCGTGTTGCCCGAACCGGTGATGACCAAGGACGTATTGCAAGGGCGCACGATTCGCTCCACCTCATGGAACGGATTTGGTTCAAATATTGAGGTGCTTTCCAAGGCCGCTCCGACAGCCGGTTTCTTCAACTCGATTACCGACCCCGATGGCGTGGTGCGGTCATTGCCCTTGTTGGCGGAGTACCAGGGGCGTTATTACGAGTCATTGTCGCTGGCCATGTTCCGGGTGATAGCCGGTTCGCCGTCGGTTGTGCCAGGGTTTTCCAACGAAAAGTTCCTGTCTCGCAGCTACCAGGGAATGGACCGTGTGTTACTCAAACAAGGCGAGAAAAGCCTAGCCATACCGGTGGACGATCGGGTGACTACCCTGGTGCCTTTTCGTGGCCTGGCCGGTGCGAATGGCGGCTCTTTCAAATACATTTCCGCCTCCGACCTCCTGATGCACCGTGTGCCAGCGGGTAGTCTCAAAGGCAAGATCGTGCTGGTTGGCACAACGGCCCCAGGCTTGCTGGATTTGCGCGTCACTCCCATGAGTGAGGCCTATCCTGGTGTGGAAACCCATGCCAATCTCATCTCTGGTCTGTTGGATGGCAATGCCTTGCTGCGCCCGGATTACGCCCTGGGTTATGAGGTGTTCGCCTTGATCATTGCCGGTTTGATTCTGGCTTTTGGATTGCCGCTGTTGCCGGCACTTCAGGCAGTGGGCTTGAATGTCGGCGTGGTTGCGGGCCTAGCGGGTATCAATTTTTGGCTCTACCAGTCTTATGGCCTGGTGCTACCCCTAGCTTCCTCTTTGTGCATGGCGCTCACCGCCTTTGGCCTGAATATGAGCTACGGCTATTTTGTGGAAAGCCGCACCAAGCGCGACCTGGCCAATCTGTTTGGCACCTATGTGCCGCCTGAGTTGGTGGATGAGATGGTGAAGGACCCCGACGCCTACACCATGAAGGCCACCAATCGCGAACTGACCGTCATGTTCTGCGATATGCGCGGCTTTACCAAGATGTCGGAAAAAATGGAGCCAACCCAATTGCAGGAACTGCTGACGGGGGTGTTCAGCAACCTGACCAGTTTGATCCGTGCCAACAAGGGCACTATCGACAAATACATGGGTGACTGCGTCATGGCTTTTTGGGGTGCGCCGGTGGAGACGGCAGAGCATGCCCATTTGGCGGTTAAGTCAGCCATGGAAATGGCCAACGCGGTACGCGGTATCAACCAGGAGCACAGGGCCAAAAATCTGCCGGAAATCGGTATCGGCATTGGCCTGAACACCGGCACCATGTGTGTGGGGGATATGGGCTCCAATATCCGCCGGGCCTACACGGTGATCGGGGATTCGGTAAACCTGGGCTCCAGGCTGGAAGGCCTTTCCAAGGCCTATGGGGTAGATATCGTCGTCAGCGAGTCCACGCGCAAACTTGCGCCTGACTTTGCGTGGCAGGAATTGGACCGGGTTCGCGTGAAGGGCAAGGAATTGGCAGTTGCTATATTCTGGCCCATGGCTCCCGCCAACCGGATAAGCGAAGAAGCCGCCACCGAACTCAAGACCTGGGGCAGCTTTCTAAAAGCCTATCGGACCCAGAATTGGGACCAGGCTGATGTGCTTCTGATCAACTTAATGCGCATGAACGCCAAAAAATACCTGTACCAGTTGTACGCGGAACGGGTAGCCTCCATGAGATTGCTGCCGTTTGATCCCGAGTGGGATGGCGCCACCAATTTCGAAACCAAATGA
>CANFNO010000083.1 GCA_947447845.1 Burkholderiales bacterium
CAGAAGGCCTTCTGCAAGGCTTATCCAGCCAGCCACTACTCATCCCCGTGACCTTTGCCGCCACACCCGTCGAAGTGGCCACAGCAGAAACCCACACCGAAACCCTGCACACCCTGGGTCTGGAGATCAGCCCCTTTTCGCCCAAAACACTGGCCGTGCGTGCCGTGCCGTCCGCCTTGGCACAGGGCGATGCAATTGATCTGGCGCGCAGCGTGTTGGCCGAGCTAAGCCAACACGAGGCCAGCACGGTGATACAGCGCGCGCAAAACGAGTTGCTCGCCACCATGGCCTGTCACGGCGCAGTGCGCGCCAACCGTAGGCTAACGATCGAGGAAATGAACGGCCTGCTGCGCGATATGGAGGCCACCGAACGCAGCGACCAGTGCAACCACGGCCGCCCGACCTGGCGCCAGATCAGCATGCGCGAACTGGATGCGCTGTTCCTGCGCGGAAGGTAGCTTCCGGCAAGCTGCCTCAGCGGGCCCGGCACCTGCGTGTGTCCGCTTTCGCGCAGTCAAAATGACGTCGCTCAATTCCCAAGCAGCATGAATGCTGCAGGAGTCCCGCGCGCAAGCAACGATTGCGCCCAAATATTACCCTGGCCGAATGAATACGACCTAAACCATGATCAGGATCAGACAACCCAGGCGTTCGGCGGATAAGAATAGGCTAGGGTTAAGTCACTTGTGTTGAGCGCGACCCCCGATAGGGTGGAAGGGTGACCATGAAAATTCAATCAAGACTGCTGCTCTTGGCGTTGTCGCTGACCACTATGGTGGTCATTGCCGCCTTGCTCGTATCCAGCATCTTGATACGTGATTCCCTTGAGAGCGACGCACGGGAAAAGCTATCTGCCATCCTGGAGTCACGCCACAGTTCACTGGTGCGCTACCTGGACAGAACGCAATTGCAGTTGCGCTTGCTGGCAGATGACCACACCACCGTCGAGTCGCTGCTCAATTTAGCGCAGGCCTACGCAAAAATGGGCCAGAACGCCCAGACCATACTGCAGCAAAGCTTAGCCAGGAACGACCGTGCGATGCCGGGCGCCAAGGAAGCTGCCGTGCTGCCCTCAGACTTTGCCCGCGCGCACGACACCGCCGCACCCTTTTTCTGGCAGTACCACGAAGCCTTCAAATGGGAAGACATGTTCCTGATCGACCCCAAGGGCAACGTGGTGCTCAGCGTGTCGAAGGAGGAGGACTTTGGCACCAACCTGGTGACAGGCCCCTGGAAAGACGCGGGGCTGGCACGGGCCGTCGTGCCCCTGTTGCACGATGCGGTGCCGGGGGTTCTGAGTTTTGCCGATTTTGAGCACTACGCACCGTCTGCGAACCGCCCCGCGGCCTTTGTCGCCATGCCGGTATTTGACCGGGACAAGAAGCTGTTTCTAGGGGTGGTGGCCATCCAGTTGCCGGCTCTGCAAATCAACGATCTGATGAAGGAAAGAATTGGCCTGGGTGAAACGGGTGAAACTTTCATTGCGGGGCGGGACGGCTGGATGCTGTCGGACGCGCGCTTCAAAAAGGAAAGCACCATTTTGAAGCTGCAGATAAAAACCGAAGCTATTGCACGGGTGCTCGCAGGTGAGACAGGGCTGGGGCTGTTCACCGACTACCGGGGCCTGGAAGCCTTTATCGCCTACAAGCCAATTCGGCCATTCCATGAATCGACGATTTTGGGGACCAGCCCGCAATGGGGTGTGATTGCCAAGATCGACAAGGACGAGGTGTATGCCGAGTACTACGATCTGCGCCAAAAGCTCCTGCTTGTGGGCGGGGCACTGCTGCTGCTTTCCGCCGTGGCCGTTGCCTGGGGCGCGCGCAGCATCACGCGGCCTCTGATCGGTCTGCGCAATGCGCTTGGAAACTTGTCGCGTGGAGAACTCGCGGTAGTGCCGAACCTGGACCGCACGGACGAAATTGGTGACATGGCCCAAGCGGCCGAGGCCTTCCGCAAGATGGCGCAAGCTGTGCAACGCGACCACTGGATTGCGGAAAATGTGGCGGCCCTGACCGGCGTGGTGTCCGCCGAAACCAGCATCAGCACGGCGGCAGACAAGGTGCTGCACCTGCTGTGCGAGCAGCTTAAGGTGCCTGTAGGTGCCATCTACTTGTGGAACGATTCTGCCTACCGGCGCGTCGGTGCGCATGGCTTGGCGCGGCGCAACCAGATCGAAGACGCGTTTCCAATGGGCACGGGCCTTTTGGGCCAGTGCGCCAAGGACAACCAGTCGGTGGTGCTTTCGCCGGTTCCCGCAGGATTGACTATCTTGAGCGCTGGCCTGGCGGAGTTCCCGCCGCACGAGTTGGTGTTCTATCCGATTGCCCACAAAAGCGAGGTCCTAGCGGTGCTGGAGTTGGCTGCAACCCAGACAATCGAACCGCAGGAACACACATTCCTCAAGGCCGCGTGCGCTGCTCTGGGTCTTCATCTGGCCAACCTGAAGGCCGCAGAACACAACCTTGAACTGCTGGGCGAAACACAAAGAAAGTCCGTCGTTTTGAAAGAGCAGCAGGAAGCCTTGCAAAAGAGCAACGAGGAAATGCGCGCCTTGACCGAAGAGTTGCGCAGCCAGGCTGAAGAAATGAAGGCGCAGAACGAGGCGCTCAAGGCCAACCAGGAAGAATTGCGCAGCCAGCAGGAAGAGATGCAGCACAAGAACCAGATGCTGGAAACCCAAAGCCTGCAACTCAAGGATGTGGCGCATGAATCACAAACCAAGGCGCGCGAACTGGAGCGGGCGAACCAGTACAAATCCGAATTCCTGGCAAACATGTCGCACGAGTTGCGCACCCCGCTCAACAGCGTGTTGATCCTGTCGAAGAATTTGGCTGAAAACGAAGACAACAACCTGACCCCCGAGCAGGTGGAATCAGCCTCGGTGATCAGCGAAAGCGGCACGCAACTGCTGACCTTGATCAACGACATTCTCGACCTGTCCAAGATCGAGGCCGGCAAGCTGGTCTTGCTCAAAGAGGAATTCCCGCTGGACGATCTGCTGGCCTATTTGCGCCGCATCTTCTCGCCACAGGCCGAGAAGAAGCAGTTGGCTTTCGCGATTCAGGTGGACCCTGCCCTGGCAGAAAGCATCACCACGGATCGCCAGCGTTTGACCCAGGTGCTATCCAACTTGCTCTCCAACGCAATCAAGTTCACCGACAGTGGCTCGGTCAACGTGCAGGCGCGCCGCGAGCACGATGATCTGGTGTTTGAGGTGGTCGACACCGGCATTGGCATACCGGGCGACAAGATCGAACATGTGTTCGGCGCGTTCCAGCAACTCGATGGCTCCACCAGCCGAAAATACGGTGGCTCCGGGCTGGGTCTGGCCATCAGCCGCCACCTTACGGGCTTGCTCGGTGGCGCAATCACCGTGGTCAGCGAACCCGGCAAGGGCAGCCACTTCGTGCTGCGTTTGATGAACCAGTTCGCCCAGGGTGCGCAGGCAGTCAACACGAGTGAAAAGAAGGCCGACACGCGTACACCTGTCAGTCAGATGAGCACAGGCGTAGTCAGCACCTCGGGCGCCAACATTCTGGTGGTCGAGGACGACACGCGCCTGCTGGCGATTCTAGGGCGCATGCTGCAGGCTCTGGGCTATGTGCCGCTGTGTGTGGAGTCTGCCGAAGACGCTTTGGCAGCCATCGCCAAAAAAGTGCCGGCGGGCATTCTGCTCGACTTGGGCCTGCCACGCATGAACGGCATGGAGTTGATGCGGCACTTGAAGGCCGACGCGGCGACGGCTGACATTCCGGTCTATGTGATGTCGGGGGCCGCCGACAGTGGCGAGGCCAAGGTCCTGGGGGCTCTGGGATTTCTCAGAAAGCCGATTACGCGGGATACGGTGGCAGCAGCCGTCAAGGTCATGGTCAACACCGCGCCCGTGCAGCGGACCAAGCAGATTCTGCTGGTTGATGACAGCCCGGTCGAGATGGCGGCGATCCAAAAACTGTTTGCCAACGATGCCGTGCAGTTGGTGCCCGCCGGTACCGGCACACTGGCACTGCAACTGTTGCGCGGCCAACGGTTTGACGCTGTCATTCTGGATTTGAAGCTGCCTGACATGAGTGGCTTTGAGTGGCTTGAACAGGCAAGGCACATGCTCAATCCGCCGCCGGTGATTGTCTATTCGGCGCGTGATCTGACCGAGGCAGAAATCTTTTCGCTCAAGGAAGTCACGGAAAGCATTGTCACCAAGGGCGCTTTGAACAACCGGCTACGCGAAGAAGTTTTGGCGGCCCGCACGGCTACCCGTTTGCCCAATGCCACGGCACCCGCGTCTCGCAAAAAGCTCCTGCTGGTGGATGACGATGCGCGCAATCTGTTTGCCTTGACCAAGGCCTTGCGGGGCAAGGGCTTCACCATCGAGGTGGCGGCCGACAGCGTACGGGCGCTGGAGAGTCTGAATGCACAGCGCTTCGATGCCGTGCTGACGGACATCATGATGCCCGAGATGGACGGCTATGCCCTGATTCGCCAGATTCGCGCGCTGGGGTATACCGATTTGCCGATCATTGCCATCACTGCCAAAGCCATGCAGGGTGATGCGGAGTTGTGCCTGCAGGCAGGGGCCAATGCGTACCTGGCCAAGCCTGTGGAGATGCACAAATTGCTCGAACTTCTGAAGGGAGTTTGATCGCATGCCGCTTGTGAAATGGAAAAACCACAACATCAAGGACGTGGAAGTCGACCTGCTACTAAGCGCGCTCAAGCTGCGCTACGGCTACGACTTCACCGGCTACGCCAAAGCGTCGCTCAAGCGCCGACTGGAAGAGCTCAAGCGGTACTACGGGGTGCGGCATTTGTCCGAGTTGATTTCTGTGGTTTTGTACGACGAAGCCGTGGCGCAGACGGCGATCAACAGCATTTCGGTTCCGACCTCGGAATTCTTCCGTGATCCCTATGTGTGGAAGCAGGTGCGCGAAACACTGTTGCCCCAACTTCAAAGTTTTCCGTGGATCAACATCTGGCAGGTGGGCTGCGGCCATGGCGAAGAAACCTACACGCTGGCGATCCTGTTGCACGAAGCCGATTTGTTGCGGAAATCGCGCATCTACAGCTCCGACATCAACCCCGCCTTTTTGCAGGAGGCCGAACTCGGGCGCTGGCCCAGTCGAAACCTGAATGGCTGGCGCGAAAACTATCGCGACGCAGGCGGTCTGGGCGACTTTGATAGCTACTTTCACCAGGAGGGAGACGAAATAACCATTGCCCCGCACCTGAAGCAGGCGAATGCGTTTGTTCAACACAATCTGGTGGTTGATCAGGTATTCAAGGAGATGCAGTGGGTGGTGTGCCGCAATGTGCTCATCTATTTTGGCGACGCCTTGCAAGAGAGCGTGATAAACCTGTTGTCGCTTAGTCTGGAACGAGGGGGCTACCTAATGCTGGGACGCTCTGAAAAAATCTTCGATCTCTCGCTTAGGCATGCCGATTTGGAAGAGTGGGGCCAGAGCTTGCTGGCCTATCGCAAGAAGATTGGGCACAGGCGCCATGTATAAATTACTGGTCATTGGCTTTTCCGCCGGGGGCATCCCGCTGGTTACGCGCATCCTGCAGGCCTTGGCGCTGGACTATCCATTGCCAATCGTGGTCGTGGCCCATCTGCCCGACACCCGGGAGAGTTCGCTGGCCGATCTGCTCGACCAGGTTACGCCGCTGACGGTTTCCATGGCGATGGACAAGGAAGCAATCTTGCCCGGGCATGTCTACCTGGCGCCTCCCGGATACCACTTGCTGGTGGAGCGCCACGGGGCACACGGACCGAGCTTTGCCCTTTCGGTAGACGAGCCGGTTCAAAACGTGCGCCCCAGTATTGATGTGCTGTTCGAGAGTGCCGCCGAGGTTTTTGAAACGGGTCTGATTGCGGTGTTGCTCAGTGGTGCCAATTCGGACGGAGCACACGGCATGGCATGCGTCAAGCAACTCGGGGGACTGGGCATCGTACTGTCCCCCAAAGAGTGCGAATTCAACACCATGGGGCGAGCCGCGCTGGAGCGCGCTTCGGTGGACTACGTGGTTGGTATTGAAGAAATTGTGAGCCTGCTGCATTCGGTGCACGAACGACCATGAGTACCGCAAAGATTCTGGTGGTCGATGACAACCCGAACAACCGTTTGGCATTGCGCACGGTGCTTAAGGGTGTGCGGGCAGAGGTGCACGAGGCCGCCAATGGCTTGGATGCCCTCAGCATGGCGCTGGCAGAGCAGTACGCAATGATCCTGCTGGATGTGCAGATGCCGGAAATGGATGGCTTTGAGGTGTGCGAGCAGTTGCGCGCCGATCCACGCACCGCCAACACGCCGATCCTGTTTTTGACCGCAGCGTTTAAGGAGGTGGTCGACAAGGTGCGCGGCTATGTGGCCGGTGCCACCGACTATCTGGAAAAGCCGATAGAGGACCACATTGTCAAAGCCAAGGTGCAGGTGTTTCTGCGGCTCTATGAGCAGCAGCACTTGCTGCAACAGAACAACGACGAATTGCGGGTGGCGGCCACAGTGTTTGAGTCGCAGGAAGGCATGGTGGTCACTGACTCCAACGGCATCATCTTGCGGGTTAACCGCGCCTTCACCAAGATCACCGGTTTCAGTGCCGAAGATGCAATAGGCCAGAACCCCCGCATTTTGAAATCCGGCATCCATGACTCCAGCTTTTACGTGTCTATGTGGGATTCCATTCTCCACCGCGGTGGCTGGGCAGGTGAAATTTGGAACCGCCGCAAACTGGGCGACGCCTATGCGCAATACCTCACGATCACGCCCGTATTGGGTCCCGACGGCAAGATCAGCAACTATGTCGGCACCTTCACCGATGCCACGGACCGCATCGCCGCCGCCGAAAAAATTGAACGGCTGGCTTTCTACGACGCACTGACCCAGTTGCCCAACCGACGGTTGATGATGGATCGACTTGAGAGGGCATTGACCACCAGCACACGCAGCAACCGCTTTGGCGCGCTGATGCTGCTCGACATGGACAACTTCAAAACGCTCAACGACACCTTGGGTCATGACGTGGGGGACCAATTTCTGGTGGAAGTGGCAACGCGCATCAAGAACTGCATTCGCGAGGGCGACACGGCGGCACGCATGGGTGGCGATGAATTTGTCGTCATCCTGGAGCATTTGGACAGGGACCAGCAGGCGGCGGTGCAGGCGACTTCAGTTGCCGTCAAGATCCAGGCACTGCTGAACCAACCCTATCTGCTGCAAGTGGGGCATAAGCATGAGGAACAACGCCAGCGCAGCCACCAGTGCACTTCCAGTATCGGCATCACTTTGTTTTGCGACCAGTCTGCCTCGGTCGAGGAATTGGTCAAACGCGCCGACACGGCGATGTACCAGGCCAAAGAAGCCGGGCGCAACACATTCCGGTTCTTCGACCCGGCGATGCAGGAGATTGTGGTCGCCAAGGCAATTCTGGAAGAAGACTTGCGCAAGGCGATTGCGGAAGGCCAGTTTGTGCTGCACTACCAGGCCCAGGTCGATAACGAGTTGCATGTGGTCGGCACGGAGGCGCTGGTGCGGTGGCGGCATCCGACAAGGGGCATGGTTTCACCAGCGGCCTTCATCCCCCTGGCCGAAGAGACGAGCCTGATATTGCCGCTGGGTCACTGGGTAATGGAAGCGGCCTGCGCCCAACTGGCGCTGTGGCAAGTTCAGCCCGATATGCAGCATCTTTCAGTGGCTGTTAATGTGAGCGCGCGGCAGTTCAGCCTGCCCAACTTTGTCCCACAGGTGTTGGCATTGATGGAACGCCACCACATCCGACCTTACCGGCTGAAGTTGGAGTTGACAGAGAGTCTGCTACTCAAAAATACGGACGACGTAATCGCCAAAATGATTGCCTTAAAAGAGTGCGGCGTTGACTTCTCGCTAGACGACTTCGGCACGGGCTATTCGTCGCTGTCGTATCTGAAACGCCTGCCACTGGATCAACTGAAAATTGACCAATCCTTTGTGCGCGACGTGTTAACGGATGCCAGCGATGCCGCTATTGCACGGGCGGTGATCGCTCTCGGGAAGAGTCTGGGCCTTGGGGTAATTGCCGAGGGGGTGGAGACTCAGGAACAGCGCAACTTTCTGGCAGACAACGGTTGCACCTTCTACCAGGGCTACTTCTTTAGCCGCCCCGTGCCACTGCAAGAGTTCGAGGCGCTTGTGCACCAGCAGGTGGCAGCCACACCCTGCCAACCCGCTGCCACCCTATCAGGCGCTGGATAAGGCCAGGACCTCGGGGATGCGGTTGTTGCGCAAGCGCAAGGCATCCGGCACGCTACCAACAATCTGGAACATCCACGCCAAAGCAAGCGTGACCTGCCTCAAACAGAACTCTGCGCCGGTTCGCTGTCCATTGGGAAGCACCGTTTCTGAATCACAGTTGGCGATCCATTTGACGAAAGTGTTGTCAGTCTGCTGAATGTCCAACGCGCAGACGAGCGGCTGGTTTGCGGCGAGCACATCGAGAAGTTTCACGACTCGATTGGCCCGATCCTGCGTGCCAATATTACTGTCTAAAAATTTTAGAAAATGAACGGCAGCTTCGGAGCGCCGCGAATCTCGGTTGGGCCGCG
>CANFNO010000084.1 GCA_947447845.1 Burkholderiales bacterium
CATTTACTACCGCACGCCGCAGGCACCTCTGCCGGCTGATCTCGAGCAGATCGAGCAATCTGCCGCACTGGCCTGCATCGCCATTGAGAAAGATTCCGAGGCGCAAAAGCTGCGCGACAGCGAGGAGCGATACCGCACGCTGGTGGAGTGGTCGCCAGACCCGGTGTTGGTACACCGGCAGGGCGTTGTTCTGTACGTCAACCCGTCAGCCGTCCGGATTTTTGGCGCCCGCGCGGCCGAAGATCTGGTGGGCAAACATACCGTTGAACTGATACACCCCGATTGCCGTGAAGAACAGTCCGCGCGCATGGCTGCACTGATGCAGAACCTGACGGTCAAACCGATGGTGGAATCGCGCTTTCTGCGCTTGGACGGAAGCGCGTTTGACGTGGAGGTGCAAGGCACCTCGATCGTTTACGAGGGTCAACCCGCCATCCATGTGGCCATGCGCGACATCTCCGAGCGCAAACTCGCCAAGGACAAGCTGAAGCTGGCGGCCTGCGTGTTTAGCCACGCTCGCGAAGGCATTGCCATTACCGATGCCGCCACGTTGATCGTCGACGTAAACCAACCCTTCACCGACATTACCGGCTATTCGCGTGAAGAGGTGCTGGGCACACAGCCTGGCCTATTCAAGAGTGGCCCCCATTCAGACGCCTATTTCGAAACCTTGTGGCAAGGCTTGCGTGAGCAGGGCCACTGGAGCGGCGAGATCTGGAGCAAGCGCAAGAACGGCGAAGCCTATGCGGAGCTGATCACCATCAGCGCTGTAACCGACACCCATGGCGTGGTGCAGAACTATGTGATTCTGTTCGTCGACATCACACCGATGAAGACCTACCAAAAGCAGCTTGAAAATTTGGCGCACTTTGACGCACTGACCATGCTGCCCAACCGCTTGCTGCTGGAAGACCGGCTGCGCCAGGCCATGAGACAGAGCCAGCGACGCAAGCAATCGCTTGCCGTGGTGTTTCTGGATCTGGACGGTTTCAAGGCCGTGAATGACCAATACGGGCACGGCACGGGCGACGAGTTGCTGGTGGTCGTATCTCAGCGCATGAAGGGTGCCTTGCGCGATGGCGACACGCTGGCCCGCATTGGCGGTGATGAGTTTGTAGCCGTGCTGGTGGACCTGGAACAACCGGGCGACGCGGAACCTGTTTTGGAGCGACTGCTACTGGCCGCCGCCGACCCTGTCACTTTGGGTGAAGCCGAGATTCGCGTGTCGGCCAGCATGGGCATTGCGGTCTATCCGCGCGACGGCACCCATGCTGATCTGCTGCTTCGGCGTGCCGACCAATCCATGTATCTGGCCAAGCAGGCCGGACGCAACCGCTACCGCTTCTTCAGCGAATCCGGTCGGCTCAACACCTGAAAAGCACTTAGACGGCGGTACGCGGAACCAACGCCACTTCTTTCCAGTCGGGATCGTTTTCCCAAGCCTGCATCCAGGCTGGCAAGTTCGCCACGGGCATGGGCCTGGCAATGCCGTACCCCTGGGCCAATTCGCACCCCAGGTCCATCAGTGCCCGACCATGCGCCAGAGTCTCTACGCCTTCGGCAATCACACTGCGCTGAAGCTTGCGCATGATCCACAAAATGCCGTCCAGTATCGACATGTTGTCCTGGTCCAGCAGCATATCGCGCACAAAGCTTTGATCGATCTTGACGATCGCTACGGGAAGCCGCTTCAGGTAGGTCAAAGACGAATAGCCGGTGCCAAAGTCATCCAGAGCAAAGTCGACGCCCAACAGCTTGCATTGCGCCACAAATCTGGCCACCTGCTCAAGGTCTTCCAGCGCGCTGGTTTCCAGTATTTCCAACTGCAAACTATTTGGCCGCAACCCTGGAAACTCCTGCATGCATGCATTCATGCGGGCAAAAAAATCCTGCTGCTGAATTTGCATGGCACTGATGTTCACGCTGATGGGGATTAGCACCCCCTGTGCCTGCCACTCTGCCAATTGCACCAGTGCCTGGTGAATGACCCACTCACCGACCTCCACCGATAGCCGGTGGTTTTCGATCAGGGGCAGGAACATGCCCGGCGCCAATAAGCCCTCAACCGGGTGCTGCCAGCGAATCAGCGCCTCAACCCCCACCACGGCGCGGGTTTTCATGTTGACCTTGGGTTGGTAATGCAGAACAAACTCCCGGCTCTGCAACGCCATGCGTACACGCTCAAGACTGGCGTGGTGGCCGCGTGCCGTGCGGTCCTTTTCTGCATCAAACACGTGGTATCTATTTTTGCCGGACAACTTGGCCTGGTACATGGCCTGGTCGGCCTGACGCAACAGCTGGTCTGCGTCTACCTCTTCACTCTGCGGATAAAAGGTAACGCCCAGACTGGCCGTGACCTTGAGTGACAAGTTCCCCACATGCACCGGTTGCGAACAGACGGTGAGCAAGCGTGTCAGCGTCTGAAGACTGGCTAGCGCATCGGGGATATCCTGAAACACGGCAACAAACTCGTCGCCACCCAGGCGCGCCAGGGTATCGCCTTCACGCAGGCCCTCCTTCATGCGCTGCGCAAGGGCACGCAGCAGCAGGTCACCGGTCTGGTGACCATGCTGGTCATTGATGACCTTGAAGCCGTCCAAGTCCAGAAACACCACTGCCAACAGTTTGCTGCGCCGATGTGCCGCCATCATGGCCTGCTGCAATCGGTCGCCCAGCAAGGAGCGGTTGGCCAGGCCGGTGAGTTGGTCGCTGTAGGCCATCCTTTCGATCAACTGGGCCGCGTGTTTTTTCTCGCTGATGTCGCGAAACAAGACCTGATACATCAGCTGACCATCGAGCAAATTGACCAGCTTTACCGACACCTCGACATGCAGCAAATCTCCGTTAGCCGTACGGTAAATGGATTCAAAGTCATCGCGCCCGGTGGCCAAAATGCGCAGACGCCTGGCCTCGATGGCTTCGAGGTCGTCCATCGCTTCGATGTCATAGACATGTAGGGTGAGTAGTTTCTCGGCCTCATGTTTCAGTTGCCGCAGAGCCTCCTGGTTGTGGCCGATGACCCGCAGTTCCGAGTCGACCAGCAACACACCTTCCGGCATTTGCTCAAACAGCGCCAGGTAGCGCTGGTGCGTGACGGCCGTCTCCATTTCGGACTGCTTGCGTCGGCTGATGTCCTGTATCACCGAAATGCCATAGGCCGGGCGACCGTCTGCGCCAAACACAATGCTGACCTGCAGTGCCACCCAGATGACGCTGCCATCTTTGCGCAGGTAGCGCTTCTCGGTTTCGTAGCCGCTGATCTTGCGCGACACCAACTGCTCCAAATGAACCAGGTCGCGTGCAAGGTCGTCCGGGTGGGTGATGCCTTGAAAGGTCAGTTCCAGCAACTCTTGCGCGCTGTAGCCGGTGATCTCACACAGCTTGCGGTTCACCCGCAGCCACGCCCCCTGCAATGAGAGATGGGCCATGCCCACCGCCGCATTTTCAAAGCTTTGCTCAAAAATCAGGTCGGTTGTGGACATGTGGCCCAATCTTCAACGGCGGCACAGGCGCGCAAAGCGCCTTCCATATCCAAGTCCTGCAGCGCCACCTCCAACGGTGACAAGAGCGCATCAGGTACGTCGGCCAGAACCGGCCGCAACTCGGCAAATTTCTCCAATGCCGAAAGATCTTGCGCTAAAAGCAAGGGCTGTAACTCGGCCAATGCCCGGATCAGGGCCTGACCATCACCTGGCGGTGGCGCGGCCTGACGCAGGGCGGGCTGATCTGTGGCAAGAGAGAGCAGGGCCGCTTGCATGCTGGCGGCATCCTCCTTGGCAACGAATTCGACACGCGACCAAGCTGCCTGCAACGCGTCCTCGCCAGCGCCGGTTTTGCATAGTTTTTCCAGAACAGCGGCACTGTGTGACAAGTTTGTGGCGCCAAGCGTGGCGGCCGTTCCCTTAAGCGTGTGAGCCAGCAAGGTGGCCTGCTTCAACTCGCCTGAAAGTGCCGCATGGAGCCCGGACAGTTCTTCCGCAAGCGTATCCAAAAACTCGTGAGCCAAATGCAAATACAGATCCGTCATACCGCCCATGCGCGCCAGGGCTCCGGTCACATCCACCGCAAAGGCTTCGCCCTCGTTCGAGGCAGGTGCCGGCAACGGGGGAAACAAGGGCACCTGGCCATCTGCAGCCATTGCTTCCAACACGTTGAAGTCCGTCGCACGCAACAGGGTGTGCACCAGATGGTCAAGATCAAAAGGTTTGCCCACGTGCTCGTTCATACCTGCGGCCAAACACTCCGCGCGGTCAGTTGCCATGGCATTGGCCGTCATGGCAATGATGGGTAAGTCGGTCAGTTGCAGTTGCTTGCGCACCACCCGGGTCGCAGCAAAGCCATCCAGCACCGGCATCTGGATGTCCATCAACACAGCATCAAACTGCTGGCCGGAAACGGCCGCCGCGATCGCGTCAACACCCAGTTGACCATTGGCCGCCAGCGACACCAGGGCCCCTTCGGACATCAGCAATTCTTCTGCAACCTGCTGGTTGATCAGGTTGTCCTCCACTACCAGAAGGCGCATCCCGGACAGCCTGCGCTTGCCCGCACTGGTGCGCTGACTGCGGCGCACACCCGTACCCGAGCCGCTGGCGTCCTGCACCGCATCGAGCAGCATGGAGGCCGTCACCGGCTTCACCAGAAAGGCGTTGAGCAGGCTCTGCTCTTCCATCGTTCGCTGCTCCAACGACTCGCGGCTATTGGCCGAAACCATGACCACCACCGGCTGATTTACCGACTTCGCGGTGTACAACGGGCGCAGTTGCCGGGTGGTGGCCCAGCCATCCATGCCGGGCATTTGCCAGTCCATATAAATGACGTCGAACGGTGCAGCCCCGATGTCAAAAGCATCCTGGATTTTGTCTAGCGCCGCTTCACCACTACCGACCGCTTCTGTGGGCCAGCCCCAGTTGCGCGTGGTGCGTGCCAGAATTTCGCGGGCCACCGGGTTGCTGTCCACAACCAGTACGTGGCGCGTGCCAATGGGCATCGAGCGCACGGACTGCAACGCGGGCGGCACCTGCGATACGCCTTGCATCGGCAAGGTGAAGGCGAAGGTGCTGCCCTCACCCAGCGCACTGGTTAGGCCCAGTTCGCCGCCCATCAACGCGACCAGGCGCTGGCTGATGGAAAGCCCCAGACCGGTCCCCCCGAACTTGCGCGTGGTGGAAGCTTCAGCCTGTGAAAAGCCGGTAAAAATATGCGCCTGATTTTCCGGTGCGATGCCAATGCCGGAGTCCTGCACCGAAAACTCGACTGCGCACAATTCCTCTTCGCGGTGCAGCAGGCGCACCGCAATCACCACCTGACCCTGCGGGGTGAACTTGACTGCATTGCCACCCAGGTTGATCAGCACCTGCTGTAAACGCATGGAGTCGCCCACCAGAACGGCCGGTAACTCGGGGTCCACATCAAATAGCACCTCCACACCCTTGGTACCCAAGTTGCTGGAAAGGATGACGGCGAGGTCGCGCATCAAGCGATCCAGGCGGAAAGGTTGTGGGTCGAGCTTCATCTTGCCCGCCTCTACCTTGGAGAAATCAAGAATATCGTTTACCAACGCCAGCAGCGACTTGGCTGCGCCTTCCGTCTTTTCCGCGTAGTCGCGCTGGTGGCTGTTGAGTTCGGTATTGCGCAGCAATTTGAGCATGCCCAAAATGGCGTTCATGGGCGTGCGGATCTCATGGCTCATGTTGGCCAGGAATTGACCCTTGGACTGTGTCGCCAGTTCGGCCTTTTCACGCGCTTCCCGCAGTGAGAGTTCGACCTGTTTGCGCTCGGTGATGTCGGTGCGTATCGAGATGAACTTCTGGATTTGCCCATCCTCCCCCACAAAGGGGGCGATCATGCTGTCCACCCAATGCAGAGACCCGTCTTTAGCCCGGTTGCAAATTTCGCCGCGCCACGGCTCGCCGCTGCTGATCGTGCGCCACAGGTCGGCCCAAAAATCATTGGACTGAACGCCTGAGCGCAGCAAACTGTGGCTTTGACCGATCAACTCCTCACGGCTGTAACCACTGAGGCGACAAAACGCATCGTTGACCTCGGTGATGTTGCCCTTGGCGTCTGTGGTCGAGACGATGGCATGGGTTTGCACGGTGTTAAGCAAGGCACTGGCATCGCGAATCGCAGCTTCCATCTGCAGTTGGGCTTGTTTTTGAAGACTGATGTCCGTGCCGATTTCCATAAAGCCCACCAGCAAACCCTGCTTGTCGAAGGTGGGTTGAACTTCGGTGTCTGCCCAATACTCGCGCCCGTCTTTGGCTCGGTTGATTAGTTCAACCCGGCAAGATGTGCCCTGCCTTACGCTGTCCGTCAAAGCCTTAATCGCTTGCGGCGCACTTTTGCCAGACGACAGCAGCTCTCCAGGGGTTTTGCCAAATGCCTCGTCCAGCGTGTAGCCGGTAATCCTGACAAATCCCTGGTTGACCCACTGGATGCGCATGCCGCTATCGGCGATGGTCACGGCGTTGTCGGTATGCTGCACCACAAGCGCCAAGCGATTCAGTTCCGCCGTCATGGCATCCGCCAGCTTTTGGGCACGCAGTCTGCCCACCGCCAGCAACCACACGGCAATGGCCATCAGAAAACTCACCAGGGTGCCGCCCAGGCCCATGATCAACAAACTGGAACGGTCTTGTGCCGCTTCAAAATTCGCCGAACTGCTGGCGCGCAAGGTCAACACATGGCTGCCCACAAAAATCACTTTTTCGGCGACATATTTGCGCTTTACCAAGGGCTTGCGGTCTTTGCCCTGCGTTGCGACCGACAAAATGCCGTCGGCGTCAAACATAAGATTCTGGGGATCGGCGGTGGCACCATCGAAAAGTTCGAAATCCAGCATGTTGATGAAGTCGCCACCCAAGGACTTCAACAACTCTGAGGCCACCATCGGAACATAAAGCAGACCGACCAAATCACGCTGGCGTTCGGTCAATGTTTTCGGGTCGGTACCTGTTTTGTAAACCGGTAAAAAATACAAAAAACCAGGGAAATATTGATCGCCCAAAGCCAGCTGAATACGATCCGACAAGGTTGCTTCACCGGTCGCCACGGCATATTCGGCTGCCGCTCGGCGGCGACTCTCCTGGCCCAGGTCAAGCCCCAAGGCGACGCGATTTGGTTCCAGCGGTTCGATGTAACTCACGACGTACAGATCATCGGCAAACCCACCGGTTTTCACCGCGAAGTCTGGTGCACCATCCGCGCGCTCCCGGGCCACAAAGGTGTCCAGATCCGCGCGTTGTACCCGCCGCACAAAGCCAAAACCCCGAATGCCGGGAAATTCGTTGGGTAAATCGCGCGATTGAACATAAGCCCGAAACGCACGGCGTTTGAAGTCAGGATTGGCCGCGATGGCACCGCGTGCGCCCCTGAGTCCATACACCGGTTGGTTAAGGCGCCGCACCACTTCGGCTTCCGTGCGCTCCACGCCCTGGTCAAAGCGCGATCGGCTGAGTCCGTCCAGATTGGAGCTTTGCCACCAGATGCCGCCTGCGGTAATCAACAAGCCAAGCGTTTGTGCAATGGCGGTCAGCAGAATGGCTAACGGGTAGTTACTTTTTCCTGGTATTGCTCTTGCGGCATTGTGTTGCTCGCTCTTGAGTGCCCGCATGAAGCGCCAGTAAACCGCAGGCCCGGACAAAAGCATCAGCAGAGCGACGTCCAACAGCCCTTCGCGCAGACTGTCTAAGCCCGGAGCGACGATGGGCAATATCAGCATGACGCCGACCTCGGCCAATGCCACCAGCAGCAGCACTTCCAGGAGCAAACGCTTCGGATTAAATTTCGTCTTCAAAGCTGGTATTTTTGTTGAACCCACGTTGCTCCCTGGAGCGGCTTCTACCCGGTCATATGCGTGACCTTAGGGCAGATGCGCAGTGTACTGTCCCTTCCCAGGGCTGAACATGCGTAACAACGAGTACCCCCCGGCGCCGCTGCTCCACGGCGCCATCGCAATCAGGCGTTAAAGGCGATCTGACCCGCAACCAACGTGGTTCGCACCTTGCCCGGCAATTCGTAGCCACCAAAGGGGGTGTGCTTGCCCTGGCTGCGCAGAGCGCCCGGCTCCACCACCCAATGCGCTTGGGCATCAAACACGCAGACGTCGGCGATGGCCCCGCGTTGCAGCGTACCCAGTTGGTCGGCCAGCGCGCCCAGGGAGGTACCCAAAACACCTGCGGGCCGGCGCGTAATCGTGGCCAGCGCGTCTGACAGCTTGACGCCACTGTCCTGCGCCCACTTCAGGGTGAGGCTCAGCAGCAGTTCCAAGCCTGTGGCGCCAGGCTCACTCTCGGCAAAGGGCAAGGCCTTGGCGTCTTCATCCACTGGCGTGTGGTCAGACACCAGTGCGTCTATAGTGCCATCGGCCAACGCGGCGCGCAGGGCATCGCGGTCGCGCTGCTGACGCAGCACCGGGGTTAAGCGCATGCGGCTGTCAAAGAAGCCAATGTCCAGATCCGTCAAGTGCAGGGAGTTGATGCTGACATCACAGGTAACGGGCAGACCCTCAGCCTTGGCCTGGCGCACCAACTCAACGCCGG
>CANFNO010000085.1 GCA_947447845.1 Burkholderiales bacterium
AGCGCACGGTCTTCAAGCTGCAGGGCTGCCAGCGCTCCACGCCGCCGGTCAGACATTCGGCCAGCAGCAGGGTGATGATGTCTTCCGCCGAGCGATCGCAAAAGAGTTGGCCTTTGTGTTTTTCGTGGAAGGCGATGCCGTGGCGTTGCAGCAAGGTCAGAAAATCGCGTGGCGTGTAGCGCGACAGGGCCGATTTGGCAAAGCGCGGGTTTTCGCTGATGAAATTGGCCGATGAAACGTCCAGATTGGTGAAATTGCAGCGCCCGCCGCCCGAGATGCGGATTTTTTCCGCCACCTTCTCACCATGGTCCAGCACCAGCACCTTTAGGTCCAGTTGCCCCGCCACACCGGCACAAAAAAGGCCGGCTGCACCGGCTCCGACGATCACGACATCAAATTCTTGCATCGGGTGAGCTTAGCCGCCCGACCGCTTCACGCTGAACCCTTGCGCTTTTAGCAACGCCATCACGCGCTCCACATGGTCGCCCTGGATTTCCAGCGTGCCGTCTTTGGAGGTGCCGCCGGAGCCGCAGGCGGTGCGCAACTGCTTGCCCAGGGCCGACAGCGCCACGGCGTCCAGTGGAAGGCCTTTCACCACGGTAACGCCCTTGCCGGCGCGGCCCTTGGTTTCGCGGCTGACGCGTACATTGCCGTCGCCGGCAGGTTTGGCCGCGGCGGCCTTGCAGGTACAAGCGTCAATCGGTTGTCTGCAGGTGGGGCACATGCGGCCGCTGTCGGTGGAATACACCAGGCCGCCGGTGGGGAAGCGTTGTTTCATAGGTGTCAGGTCAAAGCGGGGCAAAACCCCTAGTATCCAGCAGCCCGGGTTCGCTAAATCTGTGCAACATAGACAGGTGCAGCGACATGAATACCGACAAGATACTGACGCGAAGGATTTCTTCACCGTGAACAACGACATCAGCGCGCTGCTGCGCATCCTGCGTGACTACCGCACCATTGCCATCGTGGGCCTATCCGCCGAATGGAGCCGCCCTAGCTTCTTTGTTGCCAAATATTTGCAGGGCTACGGCTATCGCATCATTCCGGTGAACCCGCGCTATGCCTCCACCGGCACCGCCATTCTGGGCGAGACCTGTTACGCCACGCTGGCAGAGATTCCGGTGAAGGTGGACATGGTGGATGTGTTTCGCCGGGCCGAAGACGTGCTGCCGATTGCACGCGAAGCAATCGCCATCGGCGCCAAATGCCTGTGGCAGCAACTGGGTGTGAGCAATATGGAGGCCGATGCGCTGGCGCGGGAAGCCGGGCTGGACTCGGTTTACAACCGCTGCGTCAAGATCGAACATGCCCGCCTTAAAGGCGGCTTGAACTGGGCCGGTATCAATACCGGCGTGATATCGGCCAAGCGCCAGGGATAAGCAGAACATGACCGATCACCTTTACCGCTCCGAGACCCTGACCATCCACGCCGGGCAGATTCCAGACAAGGCCACCGGCGCCCGTGCCTTGCCCATTTACCAGACCACCAGCTTTGTCTTTGATAGCGCCGACCATGCGGCCAGCCTGTTCAACCTGCAGACCTTTGGCAATGTCTATTCACGACTCAGCAACCCCACGGTGGCGGCGCTCGAAGAGCGTGTCGCAGCCCTGGAGGGCGGCCGTGCGGGTCTGGCCTCGGCCAGCGGTATGGCCTCTGAAGCCATGGTGCTGATGACTTTGTTGCAGCAGGGTGACCATGTGGTGGCGGCCGGAGCGCTGTATGGTGGAAGCGTCTCGTTGCTGGCGGTAAACCTGGCCAAAATGGGCATCACCACGACCTTTGTCGATGCCCGCCGTCCCGAGGCATTTGCCGCGGCGATTAAGCCCAACACGCGTGCCATCTTTGCCGAGAGCCTGGGTAACCCCAGCCTGACCGTGCTGGACATTGCCGCCGTGGCCGATGTGGCCCATGCCCACGGTCTGCCGCTGGTCATCGACAACACCGTGCCCTCGCCGTTCCTTTGCAATCCCATTAAGTTTGGCGCCGACATCGTGGTGCACTCGGCCACCAAATATCTGGCGGGTCATGGCACCACGCTGGGCGGTGTGATTGTGGAAAGTGGCAAGTTTCCGTGGGACAACGGCAAGTTTCCTGGCATGACTGAGCCGTCTGCCGGCTACCACGGCGTCAAGTTTTTTGAGACCTTTGGCGACTTTGCGTTTTGCATGCGGGCCCGTATGGAGACCCTGCGTGTGTATGGTGCAGCGCTGTCACCGATGGCGGCCTGGCAGATTCTGCAGGGCACAGAGACCTTGCATGTGCGCATGGAGCGCCATTGCAGCAATGCACGCCGGGTAGCTGAGTTTTTGAAAAACCACAAGCAGGTCGCATGGGTCAACTACCCCGGACTGGCGGAGCACCCCGACCATGCGCTGGTACAAAAACAGATGCGATCGGTGGACGGTGCGCCGGGTGCTTCCGGCCTGCTGGCCTTTGGCGTGAAGGGCGGGTTGGACGCCGGTGTGCGTTTTATCGAGGCGGCGCAATTCATGAGCCACCTGGCCAACATTGGCGACACGCGCACGCTGATCATCCACCCCGCATCCACCACACACCGGCAGCTGGACGAAGCGCAACAAATCGCGGCGGGCGTGCTGCCCGACATGGTGCGCCTGTCGGTCGGTATAGAACACATTGACGATATTCTCTGGGACATTGACCAGGCACTTGAGAGGAGTAAGTAACACCATGACTTCCCCATTGAAACCCATGCGCCACGGCGCTGAAGAAGCAAAAGCATGAGTGCCGCTGATCCCAAGCTCCTGGTCACGCGCGATTCGCGCGGTGTGGTCACACTGACGCTGAACCGCCCGCAGGCCTTTAACGCCTTGAACGAAGACCTGCTGGCTTCCTTGCAAATGCAATTGGACGCCCTTGCACAGGACGCCAGCGTACGTGTGGTGGTGCTGGCCGCCTCCGGTAAAGCCTTTTGCGCCGGACACGACCTGAAGGAAATGCGCGCCGAGCCCTCATTGGCCTACTACCAGAAGCTGTTTGCCCAATGCAGCGAGGTGATGCAAAGCCTGCAGCGCTTGCCGGTTCCTGTCATTGCCCGCGTGCAGGGCATTGCCACGGCAGCCGGATGCCAACTGGTGGCCCAGTGCGATTTGGCCGTTGCCGCAGATACGGCACGCTTTGCCACCAGCGGTGTGAACTACGGCCTCTTTTGCGCCACGCCCAGCGTGCCCTTAAGCCGCAACATCAGCCGCAAGGCGGCCTTCGAGATGCTGGTGACAGGCGACTTCATCAGCGCGCAGGAAGCACAAGCACAGGGATTGATCAACCGTGCCGTGCCGCCAGAGCAACTCGATGCCGAGGTGGAAAAGCTGGTGGCCCGCATCGTTGCCAAACCCCGGGTCGCTATTGCAATGGGCAAGGGTCTGTTCTACCGGCAGATCGAGAGTGGTATGGCTGCGGCTTACGAAGACGCCTTGCAAACCATGGCCTGCAACATGATGGATATTGATGCACTCGAAGGCGTGCAGGCCTTTATCGACAAACGCGCGCCGCGCTTTTCCTGATCGAGGCGCAACTAACTTAGCGCACGCCCATGATGCGATTGAGGGCCGCCGTGTAGATGTGGTAATTCTTGTTGGCGCTATTGAGCAGGCGTACCCTGTCCAGCAATTCACGCGCCTCGGCTGCGACCTGCTGGTTTTTTCCTTCCTTGCTGAGCATGCCAATGAGCAGGGCGCACAGGTTGATCAGAATCACTTCGCTATTGGGCAACTTGTGTGCTGCGGTCCTGAGCAGGTTTGCGCCACCGAGAAGGTCGCCACTCTTGGCCAGGGTAACGCCCTGGTTGTTGATCGCAACCACTTCACTGCGCGACTCTGCAATCAGGATCTGCCCTTCTGCAGCCAGATCATGGTCTTCAAAAATCTGCTCGATGCTTTTGGAAATCTCCGCGTTCTCGTGGTTGTTCTGCACCACGTTTTGCAGCATGCTGCAGGCCTTGTCCTTCTTGCCCAGCTTGAACATGGACTTGGCCACGTCGATGGCAACCTCCGCACTTACCTTGCCTGAAGCGTGTTGAATCAGGCGCTCGACTTCGGCCATCGCCGCCTCGGCTTTTTCCGGTTGCCCGATCTTGTGATAAACCTCGCTCTCGGCAGCCGCAGTCTGGATAGCAGCCTCGCTGTTGTACTTGAACTCCCTTTTACTCTGCGCCAAAGTTTTCAGTGCTTCGTTTGGCTCATTCTTGTCCGCAAAAACTTTGGCCAGGTTGGTATAGGCCGTCGGCGTCTTGTGGGGTGAAAACTCACCGATGCGTATGGTTTTCTCAAACGCTGCCTGGGCGATGTCCAGCGCGCCGTTTTTGTAGGCAGTTTCACCCAGTGCCTTTTGGCGGGTGGGTGAGTTGGGGGAAATACGCACCGCTTCGCGAAGCACTTTCTCGGCTTCCGCCGATTGACCCAACATGGTGCAAGTCTTGGCCAGCCAGTCCGAGGCTTCCATGTAAACCTCGTTTTCGCGCAGAACCTTGCGGAAGATTTCTTTCGCCTCCGCATACTTCTGGTCGTGGTACAGGATCTTGCCCATGCCGGTTTGTGCCCATGGCACATCACGCTCCACCAGCACTGACTCAAACAGCGCTGCCGCTGCCTTGTAGTCCCCTATGGCCAGCAATAAATCGCTCTTGACGCGAAGAATTTCCTGCGGGTTCAAAATTTTGGCTTTGAGCTGCTGGTCACACTGGGCAATGGCCTCCGCATAGTGCAGCGCCTTGATCGCAACTTCGATGGGTGCCAACGACTGCTTGCGCAGAATTAATTTCTCCAACCGGTTTTCCAACAGGACCTGGTTGATGGGCTTGAGCAGGTAGTCGTCGGGTTTGACTTCGGCTGCACCCATCACCATTTCCTGGGTTTGCTCGGCCGTGACGATGACCCATACGGTGGACACACCGATGTAGTTCTTGATCTTCGACTCTTCCAGCACCTGCTGGCCGTTGGGGCCCGGTCCCAGGTTGTAGTCGCAAATCACGATGTCGTATTTGTTGGCACTGAGTTGAAGCAGCGCGTCGCGCCCGGTGCTGGCCGTATCGATGGCGGTAATGCCCATGGATTTGACGAATTCCCGCAGCATGCTGCGCATGCCCTGAAAGTCGTCAATGATCAATACGGTGGCGTGCCTGAGGGAAAACGTCATGGTCAGAATCGTTCCTAGCCCGCGATCAAGGGAGTCGCACGACAAAACAGCCGCCGCCCAGCGTGCCGCCGTTTTCGATCATCAAGTAGCCGCGCTTGCCCGCGTTTTTGTGCAGTTGCGCCACCTGGCTGCAAAAATAAAAGCCCAGACCGGTGCTTCCGGTTTCAAAGTTCACGCCTCTTTCAGCTGCCACTTCTTCACCGACGAGCATCTTTTCCGGGTAACCACGGCCGTTGTCCTCGACCCTCAACTCGAGTTGCCGGTTGGTTACGCGGGCCGAGAGATGGATCTTGTCGGAGGTGTATTGGTAGGCATTGTTCAGGGCATTGACCAGCACGCCCTTGATCAGTTCGCGGTCGATGTACCAATAGCAGTCTGGCGCGCAGTCGGTGCTGATCGATATGCCTTTGAAATCCATCATGGGCTTGTTCTGCAGCACCGCCTCTTCAATCACATCGGCAATCGAGTGGTCATTGATGTTTACCGGGTAGATGGACTTGCCCAACTTGTAGAGACTCAGCAGTTCTACAAGATTCAGATTCATGCGGTTGGCCTGGTAGATGACGCGTCCTAGGTCATCAAAAGTCGGGATGTCGCCCTTTTCACGACTGTGCAGGGCAATCCTCTCTAGCGCGCTCACCTGCAAATTGAGGGAGTTCTTCATGTCATGGATCGATGAAGCGATTAAATCGGTGAAGCTGATGTCTTCTTGCGCCATATCAATTTTTATTCCCTGGTTGGGAACCCTCTCATGCCAAATGGGTTCATTAGCAGAACAATGGTTCCGCCTACCAAACCCAATACTAAACCCGGACACAGCCGCTTGCCAGTGGTTGCCTCTTTATCTCTGCAACTGCTTGTGTCACGGGACTTAGCCTGAAGTTGCGATTTGCACTGCGTTTGCACAGTAATATTCGCCAGCGACAAATAGAACGACGAGACCCAATACCGATGAATCCTGCCATTTCCGGGCTCTGGCCCGCGCTTCTGCATCCCTTGACCGATCAAGGCAACCTGGATTTCGCACAGGCCACGGCCCATGCCAAAGCCATGCTTGCGGCGGGGAGTGATGGTGTCACTTTGTTTGGCACCACGGGCGAAGGTCCGGCCTTTGGCGTGTTCGAGCGCATGGCTCTGCTGGACACCATGTTGGCGGCCGGTGTGCGTGCCGACCAACTGGTGGTGACGATTAGCACCGTGGCCTTGCCTGAGGCCATTGCGCTAGGGCAGCACGCACTGAAACGCGGAGTGCAACGCCAGATGCTGATGCCACCGTTTTACTTCAAGCAACCGCGCGATGCCGGGATCGTGCAGGCGGTGAGTGACGTGGTGCAGGGCATAGGCAGCGAAGACCTGCACCTGGTGCTGTACCACTTTCCAGCCATCAGCACGGCGGGCTTTTCGCATGCCGCCATTGCCGAGCTGCTCCGGCGTCACCCGAAACAAATCGTGGGCGTCAAAGACAGCAGTGCCGATCTTTCGCACACCCTGGGTTTGGTGGCCGCCTTTCCCACGCTGTCAGTGCTGGTGGGGGCCGAGCCCCACATCGCGCCAGTGATGCGCGCAGGCGGTGCTGGCACCATCTGCGGCCTGGCCAATGTGGCCCCCAACCTGACGCGCCGCATTGTCAGCGCTCCGGCAGCACTGTCGCCTTCCGATGAGCAACTGATGGCGGGTCTGCTGGCGGTGCACGCTGTGTTGCCCGATTTGCCCTTTGTGCCGGTCTACAAAACCATGCTGGCAGAGCAAAGTGGCGATGACAGCTGGCTCAAAGTGCGCGCACCCTTAAGTCCACTGGAGCCCCACGAAGAGCAGACCGTGCGCCAGGCCTACCGCGCGCTTGGCGACTCGCTGCTCGCCTGCTGACCGACTTTTGCCACGTCCATTTTTCATTCAATAAAAGAGCCGAGACTATGAAAACATTTCCAAACCATTTCCCGCCAGCCGCGAGTCAATTGAAGCGCCGCAGCCTGCTAGGCGCCACTGCCGCTGCGGCATTGGCCGCCAGTGGCCTGCCCGCGCTGGCGCAAAGCAAGACCGTGCTGCGCATTTCCACCCCGGCGGTGCCGGACGACTGGCACGCCAAGATGTGGACCGTGTTCAAGGACGCGCTGGAGAAGAGTGCACCGGGTGAATTTGATGTGCAGATCAACCTGAATGCCTCGCTGTTTAAGCAGGGCGCGGAGCCCACTGCCATGGCGCGCGGCAACCTGGAGTTGGCCACCGTCTCGTCGCAAGACATTGCCAAGCAAGTGCCCGAGTTTTCCATCTTCACGGCGGGCTACATCGTGCGCGACCCGGCGCAGCAACAAAAAATCTTCAACGGCCCTATAGGCGCGGAGATGTTCAAGCTGGTGGCCGACAAGATGGAGATCACGCCTCTGGCTACGGCGTACCTGGGCACACGCCAGGTCAATCTGCGCGAAGTGCGCAAAGTCAATGTGCCGGCTGATCTCAAGGGTGTGAAACTGCGCATGCCGGGCTCCAAGGAGTGGCTGTTTCTGGGCGAGGCACTGGGTGCCACCCCCACGCCGCTTGCCTTTGGCGAGGTCTACCTGGGGCTCAAGAGCGGCACCATCGATGGCCAGGACAACCCGCTGCCGTCGGTCAAGGCCGCCAAGTTCTATGAAGTGACCAAGCAGATTGTCCTGACGGGCCATTTGGTGGACGGCATTTTTATCTCGGTTGCCAGCAAAGTGTTCAAGGCGCTCAGCCCGGCCAACCAGCAAAAGGTGCTGGCTGCAGCGCAGGCGGCCGCTGCCTTCAACAACGAGAACCGCATCAAGGAAGAGGCCGAGCTGGTTGCCTTCTTCAAGAAGGAAGGCTTGCAGGTCAGCACACCCGATCTGGATGCCTTCCACAAGACCGTGCAGGCTGCCTACCAGAATTCGGACTACGCAAAGGTCTGGCCCAAGGGCTTGCTGGATCGCATCAACGCCACCAAATAGCGCTGCCTCGTGAAGATATTGCGCATTTTGCAAACCGGCGCCAATGCCATTGGTGGCGGTTTGTTTCTCACCTTGTTTGTCGTTTTCATCCTGCAGATCACCGCCCGATTTGGCTTTAACAAGCCCATGCCCTGGACGGATGAGGCTGCGGTGGTGCTGTATGTCTGGGTCATCCTCTGGTCGGCGGCAACCATCGTGCCGGAGCGGGAGCACGTCGTATTCGACCTGCTGTGGAATATGGCCGGAAAGCGCATGCGCCAGGTCATGCGCATTGTGGGCAATCTGGTGGTGGGCGGTCTGGCCGCCGTGGCCGTTCCCGCCACCTGGGACTACGTGCACTTCATGCAGCGCGAAAGCACCCCGGTGCTGGGTATCAGCTTCATGCTGGTGTTTTTGCCCTTTGTGATTTTGATGGCGGCGCTCGTGCTGCGCAGC
>CANFNO010000086.1 GCA_947447845.1 Burkholderiales bacterium
GGTGGTTGTGGTGGTGCTGGCGCGCATGGGCATCGTCAGCATTGACAAGCTCAAAGCCTTTCGCAGTTATTTCATCGTGGTGGCCTTCGTGGCGGCTGCTATCGTGACTCCGCCTGATGTGGTTTCACAGCTGGCGTTGGCCATTCCAATGTGCCTGTTGTACGAAATTGGTATTTGGGCAGCGCAACTGTTTATCCGTCACACCCAGGCGCCGGAAGAGCCTAGCGTGAAAACCAGCCAATCACCCTGATTAACGTGGCGGGGCCTTGGGCTTGGGACGTATGCCTGGAGTCACATCCAACTGCAATTTTTGGTTCTTGCGCGCGATCGTGAAATTGGCTGCAGCCCCTGGTTTGAGTGAGGCAACGACAGACAGGAGTTGCGAGACGTCATGAATCTGGCGATCGCCAATAGCTTCAATTACATCACCAGGCTTGACGCCGGCCTTGGCAGCCGGTCCGTTTTGTAACACACCGGTGATGATGACGCCCTCAGTCGATTTGACGCCAAAGGTCTCAGCCAGTTCGGGTGACAAATCGTTTGGCTCCACACCAATCCAGCCACGCGTAACTTGCCCATCTTTTACCAACCCCTCCAGCACAAGCTTGGCAGTGGATACGGGGATGGCAAAACCTATACCCATGCTGCCTCCGGAGCGGGAATAGATCGCCGTGTTTATGCCAAGCAGATTTCCATTGGTATCTACCAGTGCACCACCCGAATTGCCTGGGTTGATGGCAGCGTCGGTCTGGATAAAGTTTTCGAACGTGTTGATGCCCAGTTGGTTTCGTCCCAGGGCGCTGACAATGCCGCTGGTCACGGTTTGCCCGACGCCAAAGGGGTTGCCAATGGCCAGCACCTGGTCACCTACCTGCAGCGCATCGGAGTTTCCCAGAACAATGGTGGGTAACTTCTCAAGGCTAATTTTTAGTACAGCCAGGTCACTGTCGGGATCTGTGCCGATTACCTTGCCCTTTGTGTGCCTGCCATCGTTCAGGATGACCTCGATTTCGTCGGCGCTTTCGACGACGTGGTTATTGGTGAGGATGTAACCGCTCTGGCTCACGATAACGCCGCTGCCCAAGCCACCTTGTGCCTCTTCGCCTTGGTCGCCATAGAAAAATTTGAACCAGGGATCGTTGGCATTCGGGTTCTTTTTGGCGGTTTGACTAGTGCTGATGCTGACAACCGCGGCCGAAGCCTTTTGCGCTGCGCCGCGCAGACTGCCGGGTGGGGCGTCACCGGCGGCGGCAGAAGGTGCCTCACGGAGCGCCACCGTGCTTCCGCCGTTGCCCGGAACTGGGCCGAGCCATTGAGGCTTGAGTGTCAGCACAACAAAGTAGGCAGCCAAAAATACGGTTGCCGCCTGGGAAAAAATCAACCAAAGTCTTTTCATGGATCAAATTGTAGGTCGCGCCGCACTTCGGGGTACATTGGGCAGCAGTCTCCAATTTTCAAGTTCAAGCTTTGGTCAATCAGCAGGTCATTTATATTCAGCCACTTGCGCCAGAAAAACCTGCTTTGGGTGAGGTCTGCAATGGCTGTGGTGTCTGTTGTCTGGCTGAGCCATGCCCACTGGGCGTGCTGCTTTCACATAGCCGAATAGGTCCGTGCAAGGCGCTGGTCTGGAATGATGATCGTCGGCAATATCGATGCGGGGCTTTTGTCGACGCCAGCCCCACGGTCGGCACTATTGCAGGTGGTTTGGGTAGACTTCGCAATCGTGCAATTGGCCGTTGGATCGGCGCCGGAGAAGGCTGCGACTGTGACCTGGACACCAAGGGTCGAGCACAATGAGCAGTCTCAACCTTAACTACCCCCCCCTTCCCATGATTGAACGCAAGAAGCTTTTAGCTGCATTTGACACCTTGCTGCAACCTGAACGGTTTAAGGATTACGGCCCCAATGGATTGCAGGTTGAGGGGGGCAACGAAATTAAGAAGATCGTATCGGGTGTTACCGCCAGCCTGGCACTCATTGAGTCCGCTGTCGCCGCTCAGGCTGATGCAATTTTTGTGCACCATGGTCTATTTTGGCGTGGCCACGATGGTCGGGTTACCGGCTGGTTGCGTCAGCGCTTGGGGTTGCTTCTGCAGCACAACATTAACCTTTTTGCCTATCACCTGCCACTGGACGCTCATCCCGAACTGGGCAACAACGCACAACTTGGGGCAGTGCTCGGTTTTGTTGCGCAAGAGCGCTTTGGCGAACAGCAACTGGGATGGATCGGCGAAGCCCAGCCGCAGGTAATGGCGAGTCCGCGATCAATGGCTAGCCATATTGAGGGCCTGCTAGGTCGTCCAGTTATTTTGGTGGCTGCCAAGCCCGGCCCCATGCGGCGTGTTGCCTGGTGCACGGGTGGGGCGCAGGGCTACTTTGAAGACGCCATCGCCGCCGGTGCAGATGTATTTGTTACCGGCGAAATATCCGAGCCTCAAGCCCATTACGCGCGGGAGAGTGGCGTGAGTTTTATCGCATGTGGTCATCATGCAAGCGAACGTTATGGCGCTCCGGCCGTGGCTGCACACATTGCCGCCGAGTTTGGGCTGGAGCATGTGGCCATCGATATCGATAACCCGGCATGAAAGCCACCATGTTGCAAACCCCCATTGCCATTACCATGGGCGATGCCGCCGGCATAGGCCCGGAAATCATCGTCAAAGCCTATCAGCTTCAGCCCGAGCTACTTTCGGGCTGTTTTGTCTGGGGAGATGTGCAAGCCATGCGCAGGGCCGCCAACACAATTATCAGAGGACGTTTGCCTCAACCCATCGCAGCAATTGCAAGTCCCAAGGATGTTTGGGCGGTCCCACCCCGTTGTATTCCTGTGTTGCAAGAGGGTAGCGCGTTGCCTGAGATCGTCATGGGGCAAGTCAGTTCATTGGTCGGAGCGTTCGCTGGAAACTGTGTACTGAATGCCGCCCGCGCAGCAATGCGTGGCGAGATTTCTGCATTGGTCACGGCACCATTGCATAAAGAGGCGTTGTCAGCAGCTGGTGCGCCATTTAACCAATATCCGGGCCACACGGAGATGTTGCAGGCAGTGGCCGCCGGGCACTTGGGTCGGACCATTGGCGAAGTGCCGGTGCGCATGATGCTTGCTAATGACGAGCTACGCACAGTACTGGTCAGCATTCATGTTTCATTGCGGGCGGCAATTGACTCCGTGACCATCGAAAGTGTGTTGCAAACCCTGCTGATTACTCACACTTCACTGACCAAGATGCTGGGTCGGGCTCCGCGCATTGCAGTAGCCGGTCTTAATCCCCATGCCGGAGAGGGTGGGCTGTTTGGCACGGAAGAACATGACGTAATCCTGCCTGCCATGCAGGAGGCATTGCTTAAGGGTTGCCAGGTCAGTGGACCTTGGGCACCTGATACTGTGTTCATGCGTGCGCGCAAAAAGCCAGGCTTGGAGTCTGAGTTCGACGTGGTCGTGGCCATGTACCACGATCAGGGTTTGATACCGGTGAAGTATCTGGGGGTGGAGAAGGGTGTGAATGTCACCCTTGGTCTGCCTCTGGTGCGAACTAGCCCGGACCATGGGACCGCTTATGACATTGCCGGTAGCGGCAGCGCCGATCCGAGCAGCCTCATAGAGGCGATCCGGATGGCGCGGACCTTGGTTACTTCTTGAGGCTGTCGCGGATTTCGCGCAGCAGCATCACATCTTCCGGTGTGGCTGCTGGAGCTGCTTCAACCACGGGCTCTTCCTTTTTCAAGCGGTTGAGTTGTTTGACCATCATGAAAACGATGAAGGCCAAAATCAAGAAGTTAACTGCAATGGTGATGAAGTTGCCGTAGGCAAAGACCGGAATGCCAGCCTTCTTTAATCCTGCCAGTGAGGCATCGGTACCAGCAGGCACATTGCCCAACACCACAAAAAGATTTGAAAAATCGACCTTCCCGATCACTGCACCGATGATCGGCATGATTAGATCGCCAACGATGGAGTCGACAATTTTGCCGAAGGCACCACCGATGATCACGCCAACTGCGAGATCCATTGCGTTGCCTTTGATGGCAAATTCCTTAAATTCTTGAATCATTCCCATACGAGTCTCCTTTTTTAAAAATAGGACGCCAGTGTAGCGCCGCCCAAGTCAGGCCTCGACTGACGCCTACCTGACCAATTCCGGGGTGGCGGTCAGCTACAATCGACGTTTGCCCTTAGTTGTGATGTTCATTGAGGATTCTCATGAGTGAAACCCTAGTCGACACCAAATCGATCGACGCCAGTAAGCGTACTTGGATGATTGCGTCTGGCTGTGCCGGCGCTGTTGGCGGCATCGCTGCTGCAATTCCTTTTGTGAGCACTTTTCAGCCTTCTGAGCGTGCCAAGGCCGCCGGTGCCGCTGTTGAAGTGGATATTGCCGGTATCAAACCCGGTGAAAAAATCACTGTGGAATGGCGTGGTAAGCCGGTCTGGATCGTGCGTCGCACACCAGAACAACTTGCTGCATTGCCTAAATTGGACGTCCAACTGGCGGATCCCAAATCAGAACGTAAGCGTGGCGAGATGACGCCAGAATACGCACTGAATGAAGGCCGCTCGATCAAGCCCGAATTTTTTGTGGCGGTGGGCATTTGTACCCACCTTGGCTGCTCGCCATCCGACAAGTTCACTTCGGGTCCGCAAGCCTCTCTGCCGGACGACTGGCAAGGCGGTTTCCTTTGCCCATGCCACGGCTCCACCTTCGACCTGGCAGGTCGTGTCTTCAAGAACAAGCCCGCGCCAGACAATCTGGAAGTGCCTCCGCACATGTACCTGTCTGACAGCAAACTGCTGATCGGCGAAGACAAGAAGGCCTAAAGGACACAACAACATGGCTACATTCAAGGAAATTTCCCCCAACGCATCAGCCGGTGCCAAAGTGACGAACTGGTTTGAAAACCGTTTCCCCACTGCCTTCGATGCCTACAAGGTTCATATGTCGGAGTATTACGCTCCGAAGAACTTCAACTTCTGGTACATCTTTGGTTCCCTGTCACTGTTGGTGCTGGTTATTCAAATCGTCACCGGCATATTTCTGGTGATGCACTACAAGCCAGACGCAGCCTTGGCTTTCGGCTCAGTCGAATACATCATGCGCGATGTGCCCTGGGGCTGGTTAATCCGTTACATGCACTCTACCGGGGCATCGGCTTTCTTTGTCGTCGTCTATTTGCACATGTTTCGTGGCCTGATGTATGGCAGCTACCGCAAGCCGCGCGAGTTGGTTTGGATTTTTGGTTGCGCCATTTTCTTGTGCCTGATGGCGGAAGCCTTCATGGGCTATTTGCTGCCTTGGGGGCAAATGTCTTACTGGGGCGCCCAGGTGATCGTGAATTTGTTTGCAGCCGTGCCCTTTGTTGGCCCAGATCTGGCTCTGCTAATTCGCGGTGACTTTGTGGTGGGTGACGCTACACTCAACCGCTTTTTCAGCTTCCACGTGATCGCTGTGCCTCTGGTGTTGCTGGGCTTGGTGGTTGCGCACTTGCTGGCGCTGCACGATGTGGGTTCTAACAACCCCGACGGCATTGAAATCAAGGGCCCGGATGCACCGCGCGATGCTGCTGGTCACCCGCTGGATGGGATCCCCTTCCACCCCTACTACACCGTGCACGACATCTACGGTGTCAGCGTGTTCCTGCTGGTATTCTCTGCCATCATCTTCTTCGCACCTGAGTTCGGTGGCTACTTCCTGGAGTACAACAACTTCATCCCCGCCGATCCGTTCAAGACACCGTTGCACATTGCGCCAGTCTGGTACTTCACGCCCTTTTATTCAATGCTGCGCGCCGTTACCACTGAAATGCTTTATGTGTTGGTTGCCTGTGTGCTGGCCGGAGCGGCGTTTGGCATCTTCAAGGCCAAACTGCCCAAAATCTTCAAGCCCGTCATCGCAGTGGCTGCTGCAGCGGTAATTGCCATGATGCTGTCCATTGACGCCAAGTTCTGGGGCGTGGTGATGATGGGTGGCGGTGTTGTGGTTCTGTTCTTCCTGCCTTGGCTGGATTACAGCCCGGTCAAGTCGATCCGTTATCGCGCCAGCTGGCACAAATACTTCTACGCCCTGTTCGTAGTTAACTTCCTGATCTTGGGATGGCTGGGTACGCAGCCTCCGTCTGATCTGGGCGGCCGTGTATCGCAAATCGGTACTTTGTTCTACTTCGGCTTTTTTATCCTGATGCCTTGGTGGAGCCGTATTGGCGAGCCAAAGCCAGTGCCTAGCCGCGTTACTTTTGTTGCCCACTGAAATGGAAACAAACACAATGAAAAAAGTACTCGTTTCCCTCTTTATGGCCCTGGGTCTGGCCATGACGGCGCAAGCTAACACTGGCGGTATCGCCTGGGACAAGGCACCCAACAAGATCAATGACTTGGCGGCCCTGCAAAACGGTGCCAAGGTCTTTGTCAATTACTGCCTGAACTGCCATTCCGCGGCATTCATGCGTTACAACCGTCTGAAAGACATCGGCCTAACCGAGCAGCAGATCAAAGACAACTTGTTGTTCACCACTGAAAAAGTGGGCGACAACATGGTATCGGCCATTGACCCCAAGCAGGCCAAGGGATGGTTTGGTGCTAACCCACCTGACCTGAGTGTAATTACGCGCTCACGTTCGGCACAAGGGCAGGGCACGGGCGCAGATTATGTCTACACCTACCTGCGTACCTTCTATGTCGATGACACCAAGCCTACAGGTTGGAATAATCTGGCTTTCCCGAACATCGCCATGCCCCATGCTTTGTGGCAATTGCAGGGTAAGCGCGTACCGATCTATGAAACCAAGGAAGAGCATGGCCAAGAAGTGCATGTTCTCAAGGGCTGGGAGCAAGTGACGCCCGGTACTATGACGACTGCGCAATACGATCAGACAGTCGCCGACCTAGTGAACTACATGGCTTGGATGGCAGAGCCAGCCCAAAATACGCGTGTTCGCTTGGGTGTATGGGTACTGCTGTTTCTGTGTGTCCTGACCTTCTTTACCTGGCGTATGAACGCGGCGTTCTGGAAAGAAGTCAAGTAGTTGTTAAGTCAAGTCCTCGCGCCTCACAAAGGCGTCAGGACATTGGAGAGTGGGCTTGCAATTCTTGCAATTGTGGCAGCCCACTCTTTTTCATTTTTTAGGAGTCTCTTGTCATGATGGTGCTGTACTCAGGAACGACCTGCCCCTTTTCCCACCGTTGCCGCTTTGTGTTGTTCGAAAAAGGTATGGACTTCGAAATCCGTGATGTTGACCTGTACAACAAACCTGAAGACATCAGCGTAATGAACCCCTATGGGCAAGTTCCGATTCTGGTTGAACGCGACTTGATCCTGTACGAGTCCAACATCATCAATGAATATATCGATGAGCGCTTCCCCCATCCTCAGCTTATGCCTGGAGACCCTGTAGACCGTGCCCGCGTACGTTTGTTTTTGCTCAACTTCGAGAAGGAACTATTTGTACATGTCGTGACGCTGGAAGCCCGCGCTTCCAAGGGTAACGAAAAGGCTCTGGAAAAGGCGCGCGCCCATATTCGCGATCGTTTGACACAACTGGCACCCGTGTTTATGAAAAATAAATACATGTTGGGCGACAACTTCTCGATGCTTGATGTGGCCATTGCACCGCTGCTCTGGCGCTTGGACTACTACGGTATCGACCTGAGTAAGAACGCAGCTCCCCTGCTTAAGTATGCCGAGCGTGTTTTTTCGCGTCCTGCTTACATTGAGGCACTGACGCCGTCCGAAAAGGTGATGCGCAAATAAGCTTTGTTGGCCATGATTGACGCAAAAGACTCCCAATCCACACGTCCTTACCTGATTCGGGCACTGTATGAATGGTGCACGGACAATGGGTTCACGCCGTTTATTGCTGTGCTGGTGGATGACCGCGTGCGTGTGCCCAACGAATTTGTTAAGGATGGTGAAATCGTACTTAACATTAGCTTTGATGCCACTAGCGCCTTGAAGTTGGGCAACGACTACATTGAGTTCAAGGGGCGCTTTGGTGGAATGGCACGTGACATCCTGGTGCCTGTAGATCGCGTATTGGCAATATATGCGCGCGAGAACGGGCAAGGCATGGCGTTCCCTCTATTGGCCAGTTCAGCCGTTGCTGCTGCACCGGCAGCGGATGTTCAGGCAGTCACGCTTACAACCGTCACTTCTGACAAATCAGACACCACAAATCCGGATGGTACGCGTCCAAATGGTGGTGGACGCCCATCACTAACACGCATCAAGTAATTTCGTGTGCGCAGCGACGTGATGTCGTTGTGACGTGGGTTAGAATTCAGCCCGTGCCGCTTTAGCTCAGTTGGTAGAGCAACCGCCTTGTAAGCGGTAGGTCGTCAGTTCGATTCCGACAAGCGGCACCATTTATTCGCATATTTCAAATTGTCAGCAATGCACCCCTCAAGGCAAATTGCGCAACATTTGAACCTTCAGGCGAATTGCGGTAACCTCCCATCCCTTAGAGCGCAGATGAGCCTCCAGCGAGGGCAAAAGCTGTTTGATTTTTGCAGCTGCTGCATTGTTTGAAAGCAGCAGGCACCACAC
>CANFNO010000087.1 GCA_947447845.1 Burkholderiales bacterium
AAGGCGCTGGACGATGCGTCCAATACCTATTTCGGCGCGCCTTGCGGCTATGTGGGTCAAGGCGGGACCATTCCGCTCATGAATATGCTGTCCAAAGGTTTCCCCAAGGCGCAGATGATGGTTTGTGGCGTGCTCGGCCCAAAAAGCAACGCCCATGGTCCCAATGAGTTTTTGCATGTGCCCTATGCCAAGAAGCTCACTGCGGCGGTGGCACAGGTTATCGCCCAGTGCCCCTGAGCAATCTTTTCTAGTGCCCCCGCTTGATCACCGAGTCCACGCTTTCCAGCTTTATCAACAGTGACGGCCAGACACTGGCTGTGCAGGATTGGCTGCCCACGCGTGGTGAACCCGTGCGCGGACTGGTACTGGTCGTGCACGGTCTGGGCGAGCATGCCGGTCGCTACGACGCGCTGGCTAACCGGCTCAATGCCTGGGGCTTTGCCGTGCGTGGCTATGACCAGCTGGGCCATGGTGACTCTGCAGGTGTTCGTGGCGGACTGCCCACAGACACCAGACTGTTGGAAGACTTGGCTGATGTGGTGGATGACACGCGCAGCCGTATGGCAGCTGATGTTCCGCTTATTTTGCTGGGTCATAGCCTGGGTGGACTGGTGGCGGCGCGCCTGGTTTCCTTGCAGATGCGCCGAGTCGATGCATTGGTGCTGTCCTCTCCCGCGCTGGATGCCGGGATGAACGCTTTTCAGAAGTTGTTGGTCGCCGTGTTGTCGCGTTTAGCGCCCGATCTGCGTGTCGGCAATGGGTTGAACCCCAAATATTTGTCGCACGACCCCGAGGTGGTGCGGGCTTACAAGGCCGACCGCTTGGTGCATGACCGCATCAGTGCACGCCTGGCACGCTTTATTGCCGATGCCGGCCCCGCAACCTTGGCTCTGGCCGCTGGATGGACGGTTCCCACGCTTTTGTTGTATGCCGGAGATGACCATCTGGTAAATCCTGCAGGCAGCCGCCGCTTTGCCAAAGTTGCGCACAGGCAGGTGGTGGGCAGCGTGTGTTTTGAAGATCTGTATCACGAGATATTTAACGAGCGCGACGCAGCGCCTGTATTCAACACCTTGCGGCGCTGGTTAGACCAGCGTTTTTAAACCAGCTGCGCTAACGCGGTGAGCGCTGCCGTCTCGGAGCGAAGCACGCGCCCCCCTAGGCTTACAGGCGCAAAACCCGCCACGACAGCGGCGCTTTCTTCGCTGATGCTCAAACCGCCTTCCGGCCCCGACAGAAATAGCACACCGGTGGTGCCCAGCTCCACCATCCGTAGTGCCTGAGTGCCTTCGCGCAGGGACAGCAGCAGGGCCTTGGGCGCGCCAGCAGCAGCCAGGTTCAAACTGCCCAACCATTGGCTGAGCGTCTTTATGCTGTGCACCGTGGGTACCCGGTTGCCTCCACACTGCTCGCAGGCCGAAATTGCCACACTCTGCCAGTGGTCGACTTTTTTGGTGGCGCGCTCGGCTACCAAGCGCAAAACGCTGCGTTCGGTCATCAAGGGCTGGATGCTGGTCACGCCGAGTTCAGCAGCCTTTTCCACCAGCCAGTCCATGCGCTCATTGGCAGGCATGCCAACCGCCAGATGCACCGCACGCAACGCCTCACGTTCGACGGCTTGGTGCGTACCAATCTCCACCTGCACTTGGCTGCGCCCCATCAGCGTGACGCGCGCCTCGAACTCGCCGCCGGGGCTGGGACCCTCCCAACCCGGGCCGTGGTTGAACAGCGTAATGGCGTCACCCGGTTGCAGGCGCAGCACCTGCACATGGCGGGCCGCCCCAGAGGGCAGGTCCAGCACATCACCTGTACGCAGCAGCGCGGGGCAGAAAAAACGGGGCATGGCTTAGACAGTCAGAAAGTAGCGCGCGGACCTAGAACTTACCGAAGACGAAGGCCGTGGGCACCTCGATGCCTTCGATCGCTTCCACCAGTCGTAGCAGAGGCTTGAGCGCCATATAGCGGCTGCACGTGGAACGGATGTAGTGGATAAAGCGAGGCGTGTCTTCCAGGTACTGCGGTTTGCCATCGCGCAGGGTGAGGCGCGCGAAGATGCCGGCAATCTTCAGGTGGCGTTGCAGACCCATCCATTCCACACCCTGGTAAAAAGTTCCGAAGTCATCGCCAACCGGCAGGCCAGCCTTGCGCGCCTTTTGCCAGTAGCGGATGGTCACATCCAGGCAGAACTCTTCGTCCCAGGTTAAAAATGCATCCCGCATCAGGCTGGCAATGTCGTAGGTGATGGGGCCATAGACCGCGTCCTGGAAATCCAGCAAGCCCAGGCCCTGGGGTGAGACCATCAAGTTGCGCGGCATGAAGTCGCGGTGCACATAGACGCTGGGCCAGCTCAAGTTGTTTTCGATGATGCGTGCGAAGGCGTCTTCCAGTACTTTGGCTTGCTTGTCATCCAGAGTGACATTGCGATGCCGGACGATGTACCACTCTGGAAACAGATTCAGTTCGCGGCGCAACAAAGCCTCGTCGTAAGGCGGCAGCACATCCGGCTTGGAGGCCAGTTGCCACTGAATCAGCATATCGGTCGCTTCCAGATACTGAGCTAGCGGCGGTTCCCCGCTTAAGTCCATGGCCTGCAGCATGGTCTGAGCGCCCAGGTCGGTCAAAAGCAGGAAGCCGTGGGTCTGTTCCCAGGCCAGCACTTCGGGCACGCGCAGCCCGGCCTGTTGCATTAACAGGTCCACTTGCACAAAAGGCTTGCAGTCTTCCTTGTCGGGAGGGGCATCCATGATGACCAGGCTGCCGCGGGCGCTTTCTACGCGCAGATAGCGCCGAAAGCTCGCATCAGCCGAGGCCGGGCGCAGCGTGTCGGGTTGTAGCCCAAAGTCCGCCGGTAGGCTCGCTAGCCATTGGGTAAATCCGTTGTGCCGTCCAGGGTCGGACCATTTAACCTGCGTGTTGTCGTCAGAAGTGCTTGTGGGGGCGTTGGATGGATTGCTCATGGATAATCCATTCTACAAAGCCCCCGTGCCGCGACTCTTTCAACGCCTTTTTTGCTTCCCACCCTGGCCACTGCGTCTCCTGCCCTCATGCCTTTATTTGTGATCCGATCGGCCCCACTGAGAGCACTCCCCGTCATGCCGGCTTGTTTTGCCTTGAGCATCGGTTTGGGGAGCGTCGCAGCGCTTGCGCAGCAGGTTTCACCCAAAGAAGCTTTGGAAATCAGGCCCACATTCCAACTCACGGAAAAGCTCAGCCCGGAGCAGCGCCGCGAAGCGCCGGTTTTTCTGCAAGGTGATCGCGTATCCGGCCGGGCCGACCTGGAGACCGTCGTTGAGGGCGACGCCGTGATGCGCAAAGCGGACACCGTCATCCATGCCGACCGGTTGGAGTATTACCAGCCAAATGACGAGGCGCGGGCCAGCGGTCATGTGCGTATCAACCGCGCCGGCAATGTGTATGAAGGTCCCCTGGTGGAACTCAAGGTGGAAAGCTTCGAAGGCTTTTTTCAGCAGCCGAGTTACCACTTTGCGCAGAATGGCGCACACGGGGAAGCCTCGCGCGCTGACTTTCTGGATGAAAGCCACACCGTGGTCTATGACGCAAGCTACACCACCTGCAGGCGTCTGCCTGGGCCGAGTTGGATGCCGGATTGGGTGTTGCGCGCAGCCAGCATCTCGCTGGATAACGATGAAGAGGTCGGCGTGGCCAGCGGTGCTTACCTGAGCTTCAAAGGGGTGCCGATTCTGCCGGTACCCGCAATCAGCTTTCCGCTGACAGAAAAGCGCAAGTCAGGCCTCTTGCCGCTGACCGCGGGTATCGACAACATCAGTGGCAGCACCCTGGCATTGCCCTACTACTGGAACATCGCGCCCAATCGGGATGCCACCATCACGCCCACACTAATGACGTCGCGTGGTGTGGAAGTGGGGGCTATTTACCGTTACCTGGAGCCAGGCTACAGCGGCCGGGTATTTGCAGACAGCATGCCCGCAGACAAATTGCGAAATCTGGATCGATGGGGCTTTGCCTGGACGCATAACGGCACGTTCAATTCGGGACTGCCGAACGTAAACCCTGTTGCGCTCGCACTGAACATCAACCGGGTGAGTGATGACAACTACTGGCGCGACTTCAGCAGTTCAGAAGCGCTACTAACCCAGCGACTGCTACCGGGGGATGCGCTGGCCTCCTGGTCCAGCGGGCCGGTATCAGGCACGGTGCATATGCTGAAGTGGCAAGTACTGCAGGATGTGGATTCGCCAATCACTCCCCCGTATGACCGCGTGCCGCAACTCACGGCACATCTGGGGCAAAGCAATGTCCAGGGCTTTGATTGGACTCTGGACGGCGATTTCACCCAGTTTGAAGCCGACCGAGCGCTGACGGGGCAACCCAACGCGCAACGCACCTTCGCGCTGGCACAGATCAGCCGTCCCTGGCTGGCACCAGAAGGCTTTTTCACCCCCAAGTTGCAACTGCATGCGACCGCCTACCAGTTCGATGCGCGGCTTGCCGACGGCAGCCAGTCGGCAAGCAGCGTGGTGCCGACATTCAGTCTCGACAGTGGCCTGGTGTTTGAGCGCAACAGCTCCCTTTTTGGACGCGAATTTGTGCAGACGCTGGAACCTCGGGCTTTCTATGTTTACACCCCGTATCGCAATCAGAGCATGCTGCCCAATTACGACACGGGCGCGGCTGACTTCAACTTCGCCAGCATTTATCTGGAAAACGCGTTTGTGGGTCACGACAAAATATCGGATAACAACCTGCTGACCATGGGCCTGACTACGCGTTTTCTGGATCCCGATACGGGCAACCAATATGCGCGTTTTGGTATCGCGCAACGTCTGCGTTTTGACCCGCAGCAGGTCACCATAAACACGGGCACCAACCCGGCCGAGTCCGGCCTGAGTGACGTGCTGCTTGGGGCAGAAGTAAATCTAAACGAGCGCTGGACCCTGGAATCCACAACCCAGTACAACCCACTGACGGACCAGTCGGTTCGTGCAACGGTAGGCGGGCGATTTAATCCCGGCAACTACCGTGTCGTCAACGCTGCCTACCGCTTTCAGCGCAACGTGAGCGAGCAAATTGATGTCAGTTGGCAATGGCCGATTAACGACCTGTGGGGAGATAAGGGTCAGGAACTGGGCCGTGGCCGTGGCCAGGGTGATGGCCGCTACTACGCACTGGGCCGTTTGAATTACAGCCTTGATCAAAGCGCGTTGGTCGACACCCTTTTAGGTGTCGAGTACGATGCAGGTTGTTGGTTGGCCCGCATGGTGCTGGCCCGCACGCAAACCAGTACTTCCTCTGCAGTGCAGCGCTTGATATTCCAGTTGGAGTTTGTTGGATTCACCCGCATCGGCACGGCAGATCCCCGCGCAACCTTGACACAAAATATCTCGCGTTATCAGAATCTGCGCGATGCTGGTTCAGTCAGCACCAGTCGCTTCAGCAACTACGAATAGAACCCTATGAAATTCCGTTTTTGGACCCTTGCGCTTGCCGTTTCGGCTGCCCTTCTGGCTATGCCGGTGCTGGCGCAAAAAACCCAGTCAGCAGACTTTGTAGTGGCGATTGTGAACTCCGAACCGATCACCAACAGTGAGGTGCAAGCAGCTGTTCAGCGTGTAACTGAGCAGATCAAGGCCCAGCGCCAGCCTCTGCCCGGCAACGAAGAATTGCGCCAAGGCGTACTGGAGCGGCTGATCAGCGACCGTGCCCAGCTTCAGGTGGCCGCCGAAACCGGCATCCGCATTGACGATGCCGCAGTTGACTTTGCCGAGCAAAATCTGGCGCGGCAGAACCAAATGGAGGTGGAAGATTTTCGCTTGCGAATGGGCAAGGAAGGCATTCCTGTGGCCACACTGCGCACCCAGCTACGCGAGCAGTTGATCTTGACGCGCTTGCGCGAACGCGAAGTTGATGCACGCGTTCGAATCAGTGACCAAGATGTGGAAAAGGCTTTGGCAGAGCAACAAGCCACCAATAGTGACCCCTTCGCACAGGAAATTAATCTGGCTCAACTGCTGGTAGCTGTCCCAGAAAAGGCCGATGACAAGCTGGTCTCGCAATTGCAGGCCCAGGCCCAGGCGCTGCTGGTGCGCATCCGGTCAGGAGAGGACTTCGTCACCTTGGTACGGCAACATTCCGATGCCGATCGCAGCAAAGGTGGAGAGTTTGGCTTGCGCCGGGCAGACCGCTATCCGCCCACTTTTGTGCAAGCCACGCAAACCGTGGCCGTGGGTAGTGTGTCAGATCTGGTGCGCTCCGGTGCTGGATTCCACATCCTCAAGGTGCTGGAGCGTCGCGCACCCTCAGCCTTGGCCAAGTCGGTCGTACAAAGCCACGCCAACCATATATTGCTTCGCACCGGACCAGAGCTTTCGCAGACTGCAGCGCTGGCCAAACTGGCTGAGATTCGGCAGCGTATTACCTCAGGCAAGACAGACTTTGCCAGCGCTGCGCGTGAATTTTCGCAAGACGGCAGCGCCTCTCAGGGAGGCGACCTGGGTTGGGCCAGTCCAGGGATGTTTGTGCCCGAGTTCGAAGAGGTCATGAACCGACTCAACGATGGTCAGATTAGCAATCCTATGGTCTCGCGTTACGGCGTGCATCTTATTCAATTGGTGGAGCGCCGCAAAGTCGATATGAGCCCGCGCGAGGTGCGTGAACTCATACGCAACCAACTGCGCGAAGCAAAGCTGGATGCAGCCTATGCGACCTGGGTCCGTGATGTCCGCGAGCGTGCCTATGTGGAGCTGCGCGAGCCGCCGCAATAGTTATGAAGCATATTGCGCGCAAGCGCTTCGGTCAGCATTTCTTGCGGGACGGCGGCATCATTGATGCCATTGTTCAGGCCATCTCACCACAACCCGGTCAGCGCATGGTTGAGATCGGCCCCGGCCTGGCGGCCCTGACCCAGCCTTTGGTGGAGCGACTAGGTCACCTCACAGTGATAGAGCTGGACCGGGACCTGGCACAGCGCCTGCGCAGCAACGGTCAACTCACGGTCATCGAATCCGATGTGCTCAAGGTGGATTTCAGCCGGATCGAGGCGCATGCCTCTCAAGCACCGGGCAAATGGCGGGTGGTGGGCAATTTGCCGTACAACATCTCCACACCGATTTTGTTTCACCTGCTGGACTATGTGGATTGCATTGAAGACCAGCACTTCATGCTGCAAAAAGAGGTGATCGATCGCATGGTGGCATCCCCCTCTACGTCGGCCTACGGTCGTCTGAGCGTGATGCTGCAGTGGCGTTACGCCATGGAAGACGTTCTGTTTGTGCCACCTGAGAGTTTTGATCCGCCGCCGCGCGTGGACAGCGCGGTGGTGCGAATGGTGCCACGTGCCGATCCGGCAGCCGTGGATGTGCTACTTCTTAGCGAGTTGGTGCAAGTGGCCTTTAGTCAGCGACGAAAGATCATGCGGCACACCCTGGGTCGCTGGCTCGAGGCGAGAGGCTTTGCGGGCCACTTTGACGTGCAGCGACGTGCCGAAGAAGTTCCAGTGGCAGAGTACACCGCACTGGCATTGCAACTCGCGTAGTTTTCCTCCAAGCTGTCTTATGATGTTGCACACGGTTCGCCGTGGCCAACATATATAACTGAGAGGAGTTTTCATGAAGAAGCTGTTTCTGGCGCTCATTCGCGGCGTGTTGGCAGTCTTTCTGGGCGGGATGTCACTATCCGCTCTGGCCCAGTCGGCGGCCTATAACTTCTCTCCCGTCAATCAATACGACATCAATCTCACGGCGGCGTATTGGAATCCCATCATTGCCTATGTGTCAGAGAAAAGTGGCGTCAAACTGAATCTGAAGATCGGGCGCACTTCGGCTGACACCACCAGTTACGTGCTGGCCAAAGAAGTTGAGTTTGTCTTCAGCAATCATCTGTTCAGCCCCGAACGCGAGCAGCTGGGCTGGAAGGTTTTTGGCCGTCGCAACACGCCCACGCTTCAGGGCCAGATCGTGGTACCGGTGGATTCCCCCATTACGGATATTGCGCAACTTAAAGGCCAGGATGTTGCCTTTGCCGGCCCCGAGGCCTTTGTTGTCTATAAGGTTCCCTATGCGTACCTATTGAGCAAGAACATCGACGTTAAAGTGGTATTTGCCGGCAACCAGAATGCTGCGTTTGCCCAGTTGTTCGCAGGCAAGGTCGCGGCAAGCGGTGCTAACTCTCAATTGGTGGACGGCTATACCCGCCGTGAGGGCAAGAAGTTCCGGGTGCTGTGGAGTTCGGAGCAGTTTCAGGATTTGGCGCTGATGGTGTCGAGCAAGGTCCCAGAGGCCGATGCCCACAAGGTGGCCAATGCCTTTATCGATATGTACAAAGATCCCAGGGGGCGTGACATTCTGCATCTGGCTTCCAAAGAAGTGGGGCTTCCCAACGACGCGTATTTTGTTGCCGCCAGTGCTGCCGACTATGCGGCTTACAAGCGCTTCTACCAGAGCGCACCTGCTTCGCTTCACTGAATGTTGGCCTTCTGATGTGGCTATTGCAGCGCCTGTTGCCCCAATCCCTGGTGGGTCGGGTTTTTTCGCTGTACGTGGCAACG
>CANFNO010000088.1 GCA_947447845.1 Burkholderiales bacterium
GTATTCCGCCCGTGGGTGTGCAATGGTTCGCGAGGGAAGGGGGTATGCCGGGTGACGATTTGTGGTACTCCACCATGAGGAGCCCGGCATACCCCCTTCCCTCGCAGCGAGAGAGAAAAAACCTCACGCTAGAAACCTCACTGACTATTTGATCAGCGGGACACTAGCGCACTCGCCGCACCACTGAAATTTCCGACGTTGTGATGCACCCACATGGATGCCTATTGCAGCACCACCTCATCAGCCCAGACCTCGAAGCGTTGCAACGTGTTCGGACCGAACGCCGTCGTCAGCGCCACGTCACAGGCATCACGACCGCGTGCCATCAGTACGCGGCCGATACGCGGCGTATTGTTGCGTGCATCAAAGGTGTACCACTGGCCACCCAGATAGGCCTCAAACCAGCCGGCGAAATCCATCGGCGCGGGTACCGCCGGAATGCGGATATCGCCCAGATACCCAGTGCAATATCGCGCCGGAATATTCATGCAGCGACACAGGGCAATCGCCAAGTGCGCAAAGTCGCGGCAGACACCACGGCGCTCGGCATAGGCCTCCCAGGCCGTGCGGGTGCGCCGGGCGTGCTGGTAGCCGAACTCGATATGGTTGTGGACGAAATCACAAATCGCCTGGACCCGACCCCAGCCCTCGGGACCGTTGCCGAAGTGGTGCCAAGCCAGTGCGCACAACTGGTCAGTTTCGCAATAGCGGCTGCCCAGCAAGAACACCAAAGTGTCGGCGGGCAAATGCTGCACCGGCACTTGCTGTGCCCAGGGGGCGTAGGCGTCGGGCTCGCCGCAGTCCTGCAGCAGCGCGTCGGTGCGCAACACCAGCGGTCCGGCGGGCGCCACGATGCGGCTGCAGGCATTGCCAAACTGGTCCTGATAGTTGGAAATCGGTATCGCCGGGTAGGTCAGCAACTGATCAAACAGCATCAAATCAGCGTTGCGCGAGCTGTGCACGTGCAGCATCAGCAGCATGGGCGTGGGCTGCGGGCAGTTGAATTCGATTTCGAATCCGACCTGAATCTGCAGGGTGGGGGAGGCGAGGTTCATGGCGAGTCGTTTATTCATGGCGAAGGGCTTCAATCGGGTCCATGCGCGCAGCGCGTTGGGCTGGGAAATAGCCGAACACCACACCGATGCCGGCCGAGAAGAAGAAAGAAAGGGCGTTGATCTGCACGTCGAAGGCGTAGGGCACATCCATGGTGCTGGACAGCGCGTAAGACGCTCCGGTGGCAATCAGAATGCCGATCAGCCCGCCCAGCGCTGACAGCACCACCGACTCGATCAGAAACTGCAGCAGCACCTCGCGCTCCAGCGCGCCAATGGCCAGGCGCAGGCCGATCTCGCGGGTGCGCTCGGTCACGCTGACCAGCATGATGTTCATGATGCCGATGCCGCCCACCAGCAGACTCACGGCGGCCACCGCACCCAGCAGGTTGGTCAGCACGCCCATGGTGCTGGAGAGCGTCTCGGCGAGTTGCTGGGTGTCGAAAATGTTGAAGTTGTCGTCGTCGCTTTCGGCCAGTTTGCGGCGCTCGCGCAGCAACTGCGTCAGGCTGGCCTTGAGGGGTTTGCTGTCGCTGCCTTCTTCCATCGAGATCATCAGCATGCTGACCTTGCGGCTGCCGGTGACACGGCGCTGCAGGGTGTGCAGCGGCAGCAGCACCGTGTCGTCCTGATCGCCTGCGCCGCCCTGGCCCTTGGCCACCAGAATGCCCACCACCTCGCAGGAAAACTGCTTGATGCGCAGCGACTGACCGAGGCCGGTCTTGCCAACGTTGCCGCCGAAAATTTCGCGCCGCACACTCTCGCCGACGATGCACACCGCGCTGCCGCCCAACTGCTCTTCATCGGTGAAGATGCGGCCGCTGGCTATGGACCAGTTGCCGGTGTCAAACCAGGCGTTGGTGCTGCCCACCACGCTGGTAGCCCAGTTGCGCCCATTGGCAATCACGGTGGCGCTGGTGCGCGCCAGGGGTGCGATGGCCTGCACGCCGCCGATTTCTCCGGCAATCGCCAGCGCATCGTTTTCGGTGAACTGCGCCACACCACCGCCGCCTCCGCCGCCACCCTGGCGCTGGCCGGGCGAAACCATCAGCAGGTTGGTACCCAGGCCGGAAATCTTGTTGGCAATCGAGGCCGTTGCGCCATTGCCCAACGTCACCATGGTGATCACTGCTGACACGCCGATGACGATGCCCAGCATGGTCAAAAACGAGCGCAGCAGATTGCGCTGAACCGAGCGCAGGGCGAGCATGAAAACGCTGTACAGCATCAGGTGCCCTCAAAAGCTGCGGCAACCCGCGCAGCAGTAGCAGATGGGATTTCGGTGGTCGGGTGCGCATTGACCTCGTCCTTGACGATGCGACCATCGACAAAATGCACCATGCGCCGGGCGTAGGCGGCCATGTCGGGTTCATGCGTGACCATCAGCACGGTGATACCCTGGTCGCGGTTCAGGCCCAGCAGCAGGGCCATGATTTCGTGGCTGCGCTCGGTGTCCAGATTGCCGGTGGGCTCGTCGGCCAGCACCACGGCGGGTTCGGTGGCAATGGCACGGGCAATCGCCACGCGCTGCTGCTGGCCGCCGCTAAGTTCGCTGGGCGTATGCCGCTCCCAGCCACCCAGGCCCACCGATTGCAGCGCTTTGCTGGCCTTGGCGCGGCGCTCGCTGGCGCTGTCGCCGCGGTAGAGCAGGGGCAACTCCACATTCTCCAGCGCCGAGGTGCGTGCCAGCAGGTTAAAGCCCTGAAACACAAAGCCCAGGTAACGCCTGCGCAAGCGCGCGCGCTGGTCGCGCTGCAGGGCCTCCACGTGTGCGCCCATAAAAATATATTCGCCCGAGGTCGGGGTGTCCAGGCAGCCGAGCACGTTCATGGCGGTGGATTTGCCCGAGCCGCTGGGCCCCATGATGGCGACAAACTCACCAGCGTGGATGTCCAGATCGATGCCTTTCAAGGCCAGCAGTTCGCCCGCGCCCGTGCCATAGCGTTTGGTGACCTGGCGCAGCTGAATCAGGACATCGCTCATTTGGCGGCGGCGCTTTTTTGTTCGGTGATCACCTGCATGCCAGGCTCCAAGTCACCACCCGTAATCTCTGTGCGGTGGCCGTCGCTGATGCCCGGCACCACGGCCACGGCCACGGCATTGCCCTGGCGCAGCACCCACACTTCTTTGGCGCCCGCCGTGCTGGCGCCCTGCGCGGCCGAGTGGCGGTTGCCCCCTGGCATGCGTGGCCCCATGTTGGCAAAGGCGCCGCCCTTGGCTGCGGCGGCCGCTGCTGCAGCGGCCGCGCTGGTGGGCGAAAAGCGCAGTGCGGTGTTGGGCACCAGCAGCACTTTGGTGTGTTGCATGGCGACGATGCTGGCACTGGCCGTCATGCCGGGGCGCAGGCTCATGTCGGCGTTGTCCACGTCCAGATAGGTCAGGTAGGTGACCACGTTGTCGGTGATGGTGGAGCCAAACCCGACGCGGGTGATCTTGGCCGGGAACTTGCGCGTGGGGTAGGCGCTGACGGTGAAGGTGGCGCTTTGCCCGGCCTTCACAGAACCCACATCGGCCTCGTCCACATAGACCCACAGGCGCAGCTTGGCCAGGTCTTCGGCCAAGGTAAACAGCGTCACCGCCTGCAGCGTGGCGGCCACGGCATTGCCGGGGTCCACCGCGCGGGTCAGCACCATGCCGTCAGCCGGTGCAGTGATCGAGGCTTTGGACAGATTGATGTGGTCCAGCGCCAGTGCGGCCTCTGCATCGCTGACACCGGCATGGGCGCTGGCCACTGAGGCCACCGCACGATCCTGGCTGGCCTGTGCGCTGTCGAGTTCGGCATGCGAGGGCACGCGGCCACCGGAAATGCGTGCCACTTCCTGCAGCCGTGCCAGGGTGGCTTGGGCCTCGCGGGCGGTGGCTTCGGTCAGCGCCACCTGCGCGTTGGCCGAGGCCAGCGTGGCGGTGGAGCGCAATATCTGGTCGCGCAGTTTGGCGGTGTCCAGCACCACCATGACCTGGCCTTTTTTGACGCGGTCGTTCACATCCACCCGCACTTCCAGCACGGTGCCCGAGAGTTCGCTGCCGATGTTGATGGCGCGCGTGGGCTGGATGGTGCCGTTGGCCGAGACGGTCAGGGTCAGGTCGCCGCGCTCAGCGGTTTCGGTCACATATTGCGGCTCGGCATTGGCCTGGGCGCGCGCATACCACCACCACCAGCCGCCTCCCGTCGCGGCTAGTGCCACCACCAGCACCCAGAACCAGGTGCGGCGGTACCAGGGATGGGCAGCGCCGATTCCCAGCAACTGGTTGATGGGTGGGGGCGTGCCCGCTTGGGGCGGCGCGCTTGGGGGGGCTTTGGGTTCGGTCATGGAGAGGGCTTGGTTACGGCGGGGGCTGCATTGGGGTTCCAGCCGCCACCGAGTGCGCTGTACAGGCGCACCTGGTCGGTGCTGACATCGGCCCAGGACAGGGCCAGGCTGTTCTGGATGCTGAGCAGGCTGCGCTGGGTTTCCAGCACGATCTGGAAGTCCACCAGGCCGGCGCCAAAGCGCTGCTGTGCCAGACCGGCGGCACTCGCTGCCGTCAGGGCCAGCTGTTGCAGCAAAAGCAAATGCTCCCGGTCGCCGCGCAAGGCCGACATGGCGTCTTCCACCTCTTGCAAGGCATTCAAGCCCGCGGCGCGGTAGCTGGCCTGCGCCTGGATCAGGGCGGCCTCTTGCAGATTTACCCGGGCCGCACCCGCACCACCGTCCAGCAGCGGGGCTGCCAGGCTGATTGCCAGCCCGGCGATGGTGGCGGCGCTGCCGGACAAAGCTTCCAGCGTGGCGGCGCCCACACCGAGGTTGGCGGAAAGCGCCAACGAAGGCAGGCGTGCAGCGCGGGCCTGGTCGGCGCGTGCCAGGGCCTGCTCCACATCGAATTTGGCTGCGCGCACCTGCGGGCGCAAGTCCAGTGCCTCGCCGGGCGTGCCGGGTGCCAGACCTTGTGCGGCCTGCGGCACGGTCGCGGCGGGTTGCAACAGGGCGATCAGGCTGGCCGGTGGTTGGCCGATACGCACCGCCAGGCTGTGCAGGGCGCTGTCCACGGTGACCTGCAGCGGCGGCAATTGGGCGCGGGTCTGGCCGACGGCTACCTGCGCCTGCTCCACTTCCACGGCGCCGATCAGTCCGGCCAGGTTGCGCCAGCGGGTGATTTGCAGGGTCTCCAACTGGCTGGCCAGGTTGTCCTGTGCGATCAGCAGCCGCACCTGTGCGCTGCGCAGCGTGATGTAGTCCAGCGCCACGGCTTGCGCCACCTGGGACTCGGCGGCACCCAGACGCGCCTGGGCGGCTTGCACGGCGGCCTGACTGGCGTCCACCGCGCGGCCGAGTGCACCGGCAAGGTCAGGGTCCAGGGCCACGTTCAACCCGGCCTGAAGGCGGTCGGTGCGGCTGTTGTCACCGCTTGCGCTGCCTAGATTGCTGAAACTGCGTTGCGCACTGGCCGAGGCACCCAGGGTGGGCGACAGGGCGCTGGCGGCCAGATCCGCGCTGGCTTGCGCCTGGCCTATCGCGGCGCGTGCTATCGCGATGTCGGTGTTGTGCTCCATTGCCTGGTTCACCAGTTCGGTCAGGCGCGCATCCGCAAAACGCAGCCACCATTGCGACAGGGGCGTGGCCACATCCGTGAGGCCAATGGTCGGGTTGGACCAGGTGCCGGGCACGTCCAGCGGCACGCGCTCGCGCGGCACCGCCGTGGGTGTGGCGCACCCGGCCAGCCCCAGCAAAATGGCCGTCACCAGCCAGAGCCGGGGTGGCTTTTTCTCAGGGCCTGTTGGCTTGCGTGCGTGCCTCAATTCCATGCTGCCACCTTATGACGCCGGGCGGGCGGCGTCAGTGCGCCAGGCCGCTTTTGGCCTGCAGGGAGAGCAGCTGCGACTCCAGGGTTTCGATGCGCTGCAGGTAGTCCATCACGATGACCACCACAAACAGGTCCAGGTCGTAGTCACGCCGCAGCTTGCCCGCGGTGCGCAGGGGCTGCATGCAGGTGATGGCAAACATGGGCTCGGGTTCGGGCTCGCTGGAGGCCAGCGGGGCCAGGGCGCCGTATTCCATCAGCTCCTGCAGTTCGTCCACGCTGATGGCGCAGGCGGCAGACAAGTCGTTAAAGCCTACGCGGTCCGCGCCGAGGCTGTCTTGGGGATGCAGTTTCATGGGGTGGTACCGGTTGGGTTGGGGCGGGGTGAAAAGGTGGATAAGCGCTGCAGTTGTTCCACCAGCAGGCGTTCCTCGGGAGTGAGCTGTGGCGGCACGTCCACGCGCAGCAGGGCGTACATATCGCCGCGTTTGGCGTCAGTTGCCGGGCCGTGCGGCATGCCGCGTCCGCGCAGGCGCAGCTTCCTGGCGCTGCTGCTGCCGGGTGGCACGCTGAGCACCACCTCGGCTTCCAGCGTGGGCACGGTGATGTCTGCGCCCAGCATGGCCTCCCAAGGGGAGAGCGCCAGGTCAAAGTACAGGTCGTGCCCGTCGACGCGAAAGAGCGGGTGCCGGTTGAAGGCAACGTGCAGATAGAAGTCGCCGTCCGCGCCGCCGTGCTGGCCGTGTCCGCCCTTGCCGCGCAGGCGCAGTTTCTGGCCGGCGCGCACACCGGCGGGAATGGTGACTTCAAGTTCGCGCCGCTCGCCCTGGTCCATCAGGGCCATGTGCAGGGTGCTGCCGTGCAGGGCCTGCGCCAGATCGACCAGTACCGTGTCCTCCATGTCCTGCCCGCGCTGCGGCCCACGTGCCCGGCTGTGGCGCTCGCCAAACATGCCGCCTTTGCCCAGGCTGTCCAGAAAGTCGGAAAAGTCCATGTCCTCAAAGCGCGAGCCCGCCTGGCCGGGCGCAGCACCTGCCCCATTGAATCCGCCAAAGCCTGCGTTCGCGCGCTGCACCGCGTCCATGTCGGTGCCTTCCTTTTGCACACCGAGCGCGTCGTAGGCGGCGCGCTTTTCCGGATTTTTCAGGGTGGCGTAGGCGGCCGCAACATTCTTGAATTTCTCTTCCGCGTCCGGTGCCTTGGACATGTCGGGATGGTGTTGGCGCGCCAGTGTGCGGTAGGCCTTTTTGATCTGGTCCAGCGTGGCATCGCGCGCAAGCCCGAGGGCGGCGTAGTAGTCAACGTATTTCATGCGACGTTTTTCATGCCGCCACCAGGCGGCAGGCGGGGCTGTCAGACGGCAGCCGTTGAGGGTGGATCAGAAGGGAGTGCATACCGCTGGATTGAAGACCAGAGGGGGGTGCAGGTCTGTGCGACGGCGCACCGACAGGGCGCAGAGCGCTGGATAAATTGACGCCAAGGAAGTGCAGCGTTGGGCAGTCTGTGCCAGACAGCCCAACGCCTTCCAACGGAGAACGTTATCAAAAAATTCACCATCGAGAACCGGCTGCTGGCGGGCTTCGTGCTGGCTTTCACTTTGCTGCTGTTTGCCGGTGCGCAGATGTACCGCTCGCTGCAGGAATACATGGAGACCTCGCGCTGGCTGGATCACACCTACCAGGTGCTGGATGCCCTCGGCGACCTGAAGCTGGGCCTGCGCGATCTGGAACGCACGCACCACAGCTACATGCTGACCGGCAAGCTGGCGGACATGGGTGAAGAGCAAATTGAACAAGCGGCTTTGCAGGCCGCGCTTGTGCGCATCAAAAATCTGACCAAGGACAACCCGGCCCAGCAATTGCGGGCTGACGCGCTGTCAAAGCTAACGCAGCAGCGCCTGCTGCAGCAAGAAGCGCTTCTGGAGGTCTACCGTGTGCAAGGGCTGGCAGCCACCCGCATCACGTTTCAAAGCGAGACCTACCGCCAGAGCAGGCTGCTTGTGTTTGAGCAGGTGCAGGCGATGGAGGCCGAAGAACAATCCCTGGTGCAAGTGCGCAATGCCCAGGTGCAGGCCAATGCCAGCAGCGCCCAAAATGTGGGTGCGCTGCTGATGGTGACCACCTTGGTCGGCATGCTGCTGCTGTGGTGGCGCTTCCGCCGCGAAGACCAGGAGCGCAAGCGCACCGAATCTGCCGAGCATGAGAGCCTGTTGCTCAAGCAGGTCATGACCCTGCTGCCGGTGGGCATGTGGGTCACCGATGCCGCCGGGGCCATCATCCAGGCCAACCCGACGGCAAACCTCATCTGGAAGGGGCAGCGCCATGACCCCAACGAGTACAAGGGCTGGTGGCATGACACCGGGCGGCCGATCGGCCGGGATGACTGGGCGCTAACGCGCGCCCTGGCAAGCGGCGACACCATCCGCGACGAGTTGATCGACATTGCCTGTTTTGACGGCACCCGCAAGACCATTTCCAGCCATGCCATGCCGATGCGCGACACCGCTGGCGCGATTGTCGGTGGCCTGGTGGTGTATGTGGATGTGACCGAATTCAAACGCTCCGAGCAGCAAATGCTGTTGCTGGCCCGCTTTGACGAAACCCAGCGCCGTGCCGCGGCCTTGTTTGCCA
>CANFNO010000089.1 GCA_947447845.1 Burkholderiales bacterium
CGGCATTTGGCTTGGGTATCGCACCCGAGATCTTTGGACTTCTAGTGCATACCCAGTGGAGTGTTCAAAAATGATTTCGAATGCAAAAGAAGGCCTGAAAAGAGTCTCAGGCCAGGCCAAATTCAAATTAACTACTTCGACCGCCATGGTCGCAATGGCGCTGGCTTCGATGTCGGCCATTGCTGGCCCGGGTAGAGTCTGCTTGGACGGCACGACCGTAGCACCAGGGCAGGTCCTCATGCAATGCGCAGACAACTCAGCGCCAATCGGTACCTATTACGCGAACAGCCCGAAACTTCGAAAGTTCGTTGATACCGTGGCCGGTCTGACGTCGGCCGGCGCCAACACCTTTGCAAATAACGCTCCAGGTGAATACATCTCAGTTGCCGAACCGGATCTTGCAAGTTTCCCCGGCTCAGAATACTTTGTCATCGGCGTAATCGAGCATGAGCAGCTCATGCACAGCGATTTGCAGAAGCCAACGACGCAACGCAGCTATGTGCAGTTGTATCCGTCGAAGGCAGATGGTGGGGTCTATGACCCCTTGGGCAAACCCGTTGCACCAGCTTCGTCCGCCTACGCGAGTTTTGGAGCGCCCCCACCCGGAGTGCCACAGCAACTTTTCTATCCAGGCGGTACCAAAGCGATCACGTGGCCTGACGGAAGCCCTGTTTGGGCATACGACAAGGCCCACTACCTCGGCCCGGTCATCCTCACGCCCAAGGGCACGCCAGTGCGCGTGAAGTTCGTCAACTTCCTGCCCAACGGTTCAGCAACCGTTAACGTCGTAAAAAATTCAAACGGAACCGTACTTAGCCAGAACGTCGTAGCCCGAAATGGCGATATGTTCCTGCCAACCGACGAATCCCTGGCCGGTGCCGGTTTGTCTGAAGACAATACCAACAAGTACCCGCAAAACCGCGTCGCCTTCCACCTGCACGGCGGCGATAGCCCCTGGATCAGCGACGGCACGCCACACCAGTGGATCGCAGCCAGCGGTGAAAAATCGCTGCACCAGCATGGCGACCGCTTCATGAATACGCCAGACATGCCCTACCCCGGCGATGGCGCCCAAACCACCTTCTGGCCGAATGACCAGAGCAACCGTCTGATGTGGTACCACGACCATACCTTTGGCCTGACCCGCCAAAACGCATACTCCGGCGCTGCTGCAGGCTACGTCATCTACGACGCTGCCGAAGTAGCGCTGATCTATGGTGGCACGGTAAACGGCGTAACTATCAACAAGGCCATTCCAAACACTTTGCTCGAACAGATCGTGCTGGTCGTACAGGACAAGACATTTGTACCGAATGACATTGCAGTCCAGGACTCGAAATGGGATCAAACTGCCTGGGGCAAACCCGGTGACCTGTGGTACCCGCATGTGTATGAGCCTATCCAGGTCTGGGATAAGGGTGGCAACCTCGGAACTACAACACCGGGACAACTCCTTGATATCAATACAGTACCTTCATTCCTCAACCCGGCAGGTCGTTGGGACTATGGTATCGACGACGCAACCGGCGGATACCGCGTTCCCAACGCGCCGTTGCGTGACGACCCTGACTACGGCAAAGTCGCGTTCCCGGATGGCACCTATTTTGGTGGCCCATCTGCCACGCCGGAATCCTATATGGACACACCGGTGGTCAACGGCATTGCCTACCCGGTGATGAACGTTGATCCCAAAGCCTATCGGGTGCGTTTCCTGAACGGCGCCAACGACCGCTACTGGAATCTGTCGCTGTGGGTTGCCGATGCAGCGCAGGTGGCCAGCGATGGCCGCACCAACACCGAAATCAAAACAGTTCCAGCGGACGGCACGGCGGTATTCAAGCTGGCTAATGGCACAACAGTGGCGCCCGCCGACGGACGCCCAGGTGGCGTACCTGATCCCACTGCGGCTGGCCCCAACATCATCCGCTTTGCTAACGAAGGCGGCCTGTTGCAACACCCCGTCGTGCATACGCCCAAGCCTATGACTGGCTTCCAAGACGTCACAGCAGGTGGCGCCTTTACACTGGCACGCGACTCGGGCGACGACTTCTATCTGGGCGGCGCTGAACGTGCAGACACCGTCATTGACTTCTCGCAGTACGCTGGCAAGACGCTGATCCTGTACAACGACTCTTCCGCACCGGTACCTGGCGGTGATGACCGTTACGACTATTACACCGACGGCCCGGACCAAACGGCATTTGGTGGCGCGCCAAAGACAGCCGCTGGTTTTGGCCCGAACACGCGCACCGTGATGCAAATCGTCGTTGCGCCGAAGGTGAAGGGTGCAACTGCAGCGCCGACCGCCGCAGATGCATGGGACCCGCTTGGTACCGGTGGCCCCTTGGCAGCCGAACTGCCAAAGGCCTATGCCGCCAGCGCGGACGCCCACATTCTGGCGGACGGAACCTTGCCTACACACTTTGATGCGACTTCCGCCTCCATGACCTTGAACGGCAAAACCGTGCCGCTGAAAGTCAAGACCATCCGTGGCATTACCGACCCCAACTTCGGCCGACTGATCGCCCAGATCGGTATTGAACTACCCAACGGTGACCCCTTGGGCACACCGCTGGCCTACATCGATAAGCCCACCGACATCATCAGCGACGGAGAGACGCAGTACTGGTGGATCAAGAACAACGACGTGGACAACCACCCGATGCACTTCCACCTGTTCAATGTGCAAGTAGTGGCGCGGATTGATCAAACCAACGGCGCAATCATCGCGCCACAGCCTGATGAAACCGGTTGGAAGGAAACCATCAAGAACTGGCCCCTGGAAGATGTCATCGTCGCCATCAAGCCAAAGACACCAGCACTGCCCTTCGGCCTGCCCAAGAGCGTGCGCAATCTGGACCCGACGCTGCCAGTGGGCGCCTCGAACAGCTCGTTCAATCGCCCAGGCGCTGATCTGGTGTCGGCCTTCCTGCAAACCGATTTGGTGACCGGCGCGCCAGTTACGACACCCGTGGTCAATAGTTCGCAGGACTTCGACTGGGAATACGTCTGGCACTGCCACATCCTCGGCCACGAGGAAAACGACTTGATGCGTCCGCTGGTGTTCCATCCTGCACCACCAACCGTGCCAGCCACATTGCCCGGCACTGTCGCAGTCAGTTCCACCGGCAAGGTTTCATGGACCGATCCCACCCCTTCGAGCGTTGCGACCACAAAAGGCAATACTGCCAATGAAATTGGTTTCCGCGTCGAGCGTGCAACGGTGACAACGACCGCCACAGGAAAGCCAGTGGCCGGCGCATTTGCAGCGCTTGCACCGAACGCCCCGGTGGTTGATGGCCGCGTCAACACGCAAGCCAACGCCACCAGCTTCCAGGATGCACCTGCTGCGTTTACCGACTACCAGTATCGGGTGGTCTCGGTCAACGAGGCCGGTGGAGCAGTGTCGAGCATTCCGGCCAAGCTGGCGCAAGCGCCCGCTGCACCGACCGGACTGACCGCTGCAGCAGCTTCTACCACCACACTGGCTGCTGGTGCGAAGACGGCCACGACAGCCTGGAGTGTCAATCTCAAATGGACTGACGCTGCGACCAATGAGACGGGCTATGTAGTCCGGCGTGCCACCGGAACCATCAACCAACGAACCGGCTTGCCGACATGGGGTACGTTTGCCAACAAGCCTCTAGCAAACTCTCTGTTGGCGGCCAACTCTGTTGCATTTGTTGACGGTCCTACGGGTGTTGCGGCTAACACGCTATACCAGTACCAGGTTTATGCAATGAACGGCGCATTGGTTGGTCCGGTCAAGTCGGCCATTGTGGCTTCTGCAGCCAACCTCGGTGTTGCACCGAATCAACTGCAGGCTACCGGTGCACCAACGACCACCTCCGTTGGCATCCAATGGCAAAACACGGCCTCCACACTGGCAACGGGCTATGAGGTGCAGCGATGCGTTGGAACTGCCACAGCTTGCCAGTTGGCTACAGCGGTATGGATCCCAGTGCCGAGCAATACGATCACAGGTTCCAACAATACGCAATTTGTGGCAAATGGCCTGACAACCAAGACGACCTATTCGTTCCGGGTGCGTGCCATCAATAACCTGGTACCTGCGGCAGTCAATGGCGACCCTGGCCTGGTATCCCCTTGGTCAAAGTTGTTTGCCACGAAGACTCTCTAAACTTTAGGAGTCGACCCATTGCTGGCGAGACCCAAGTGTCTCGCCGGTCAGTGGCCTAGTGAATGGATCATGTTGTAGCCACCATTTTGGCACCCTCTTTGTATCGGCTGATCGTGAAACTTTGTCTGTCATGGCTGTTGCCTCTGGTGCTCCTCGCGGGGGTTCCCGCCGCCGCCCAAACGGCTGCGGATACCGATGCGGTGGCTGTTGGTCGGCGCATCTATCTTGAAGGCGTGTTGCCTGATGGCAAGGCTCTGCGGGGTGTGCGTCTGGATACCGGCGCTGTGACAGGCTCTGTGGCCGCCTGCGTCAACTGCCACCGACCCAGCGGGCTGGGCATGGTGGAGGGCACGGTGGGCGTGCCTCCCATCAGTGGGCGTGCCTTGTTTGGAGGTACTGAGCCTGTGATCGTGCGTATGGACAGTCGGTTCGACAAGGGCTTTTCTGTGCCGCATCCGCCGTACGATCCTGCAGCCTTTGCCGCTGCGATTCGTGATGGACGCCATCAGTCCGGTCGTGACATGCATGCGCTGATGCCCCGCTACACGCTCTCGGACTCCCATTTGCAAGCGCTTAGCAGCTATCTCAAGACGCTCTCCCGGGAGCCCTCGCCAGGGGTCAGCGCAGACAGCATTCGCATCGCAACGGTCATAGCGCCGGGTGTCACCCCGGAGCGGCGCAAGGCTTTTCTTGCGACCATGACAACGCTCATCAACCAGACCAATATAAATGTCAATTCGAGCCACCGGCAAAAGATTGTTGCTGCGATCGAACGCCGCCTGAGTTCGCGGCGCAAGCTCGCGCTCGACGTTTGGGAACTGCATGGGCCGAGTTCAACCTGGGGCGAACAACTCAAGCGCCATCAGCAGGAGAACCCTGTATTTGCCGTGCTCTCCGGGCTAAGCCAAAACGAGTGGCAGCCGGTACAGGATTTTTGCGAAGTCAGCCGCGTCGCATGCTGGTTCCCGAGTGTGGATTTGGTACCTGCTGCTGCCGCCCAAAGTCAGTTCAGTCTGTATTTTTCGGCAGGGATTGATTTGGAAGCACAGGTCATTGCCAGCAAATTGGACCCATCCCGTGGGCGCATCGTGCAACTGGTAGCCGACGATCCTGTGGCCCGTGGTGGTGCAGAGGCATTGCATCGGGCACTCGCCAGGAACCCGTCCGCCCAAGCCCGCGATGTAGTCGATATCCCCGTCGCCAGCAATGCCGAAGGTATCCAGAAGGCGCTCTCCGGTCTTGGCGATCAAGACACGCTGGTGCTCTGGCTCAGGCCGACGGATATGGTTGCCTTGGCTAACATGGAGGCTGTTCAAGCGTCCGTGTTTGTCTCAGCCACGATGGGTGTTCGGGAGCAGGTTGATTTACCAAAGGCTTTGCGCGAGCGGGCCGTTCTGGTGCAGCCACTTGAGCTTCAGCACATTCGCAATTTCAACCTGGAGCGATTCAACAAATGGCTTGGTGCCATGAAGATTCCCGTGGTGGATCAGCGCATGCAGTCCGAAGTGTATTTCGCCACGCGCGCACTGATCGCCACCTTGCACGGCATGCTCAACAACCTGCACAGCGACTATTTGATTGAGCGCGCTGAGGCAACGCTATCGATGTTTGAAGCCATGCAGGTGCAGGAGGAAATCCAGGACATGATGATGGGCCCGATGAACAAACGGCCGTTGTCTCCAATACCGCTCACAGCGGCTGAAAATGCCGCGATGGCCGAGCAGGCAAAAGCCCAGGCAGCGCACCTGGACGAATTGCGCATGCGCGGCGGCACTACCGTTTATCCGCGCCTGAATCTGGCCCAGGGCCAGCGTTTCGCGTCAAAGGGCGCGTATCTGGAGCGTTTGAATCCGGACGCTCCGGGCATCACAGGCGAACCGGAGTGGGTCGTCCCTTAAGAGGCTTTTAATCTGCCTTACCTACGATTTCGCCAATTTATAAATCACCCAAACAGGAGTAAACACCATGATGAAAAAAATTATTTTGTCCGTTGCAGGAATGCTTGTTGCAACCGGCTTTTGCCTGGCCCAAACTGCACCTGCCAAAGACAACACGCACCGCACGTATGACCAGAAAGCCCGCGAATGCAAGAAGCTGGCCACTGAACAGCAGCTGACCGGTGAAGAATTACGCGTTTTTCTCGCGAGCTGCATGAAGGGCTAAGCACCCTCCTGCTTCAGCAGTTCCATTGCGCTTTCAAATTCAAATGCACCGATAGCTACTTCGACTTGTGCCCATTGCCTTAGCAGGGGCCGAAGAATGCGGACATGGGTCTCCCATATTTCCAGTGCATTCGCATTGTTGTCTTGCAGGCACATTCTGATTTCACGCAGTGCTTGCCGGGCAGTTCGCATCTCTGGCTCGCTTAAGGTCCCATAGGCAACAACTTCCCGGTCTTGCGCAAAGCCGGGTGCGTGTCTGAGCGCCTGAACCAACACTTGCAATAGCGTATCGGTGGCTTCAAGGGCATGCTCCAGTTGGCGCAAATCGCAGGAGGTGCCTAACAAATGCTCCAGCACGTCGGCGCTGTCAAACAGTTGCATGGCTCCCAGGCTGCCGGCTAGTCCCTTGAGCGTATGGGCCGACAAAGCGGCCGAGGGCGTATTGGCAACGGCCAGGCTTTGCCGCATGCGCAGCACGCTGTCTTCCTGGGACCGGACAAACTTGCGCAGCATGGATACGTAAAAATCCGGCTTGTTGGCGGTGCGCAGCAAGCCCACACCCACATTCAAACCCGGGATGGTGTGCAAGGCATCCATCAGCGCATCGGCCGCCTCCTGCACCAGTGGTGCGCTCGAGGCTTCACTTGCCGAGGGTAGGAGCATGGGGTTCCCTAAACCGTCGCGCAACTTGACCCACTGCAGCATGGCTTGCCACAGTTCGTCGGGGCTGATGGGCTTGGTCACATAGCCATTCATTCCGGCTTGCAGGCAGCGCTCCCGGTCGGCCTCCATGGCGTTGGCCGTCATGGCAACGATGGGCAACTCATGTGCCGGGAAGCGCTGTCGAATCAGCCGTGCCGCTGTTACGCCGTCCATCACCGGCATCTGCATGTCCATCAACACCAGGTCGTAGGGCAAGTGCTGTTCGTTCGCTGCAAAAACCTGCTCCACAGCAAGCTGTCCGTTGTGCGCCACATCCACTTCAAAGCCCGCTCCGCGCAACACTTCACAAGCCACCAATTGGTTGATTTCGTTGTCTTCCACCAGCAGCACGCGCGCACCCCGGATGGGGCCAAGCTGCATTTCCAGCGCGTCATTTGCGGGCAATTGCATGCGCTCAACCAGTGGCCCTTCGACACCTAGCAGCTGCATCATGGTGTTGATTAACAGTGAGATGTTGACCGGTTTGGACAGCACATGGGCGATGCCCAACAGCTCTGCGCCCTTCACCAACTCCTGACGGCGGTGGGCAGTCACCATCAGAACGAAGGGTGTGGTCCTGATCGGCAGTGCGCGCACAGCGCGCACGGTTTCCAGTCCGTCCATGCCGGGCATAAGCCAGTCCATCAATACAAAGTCAAAGGGCTGGAGCGCAGCCTCGGCCACCTTGAGTTTCAGAATCGCGTCGACACCCGAGCTCGCATGCTTCACCGCAAAGCCGAGATCGGTCAGTAGCTCGCTAAGTACCAGTGCGGCCTCCGCGTTGTCGTCCACCACCAGCACGCTGCGGCCGCGCAGATCAATGGTTGGCAGCACCAGCAACTTCTCTGTGGAGCCAATGCGCAGGCGCGCGGTGAACCAGAAGGTGGAGCCAATGTCTGGCACACTCTCGACCCCGACGCTTCCGCCCATGGCTTCGGCCAGATTCTTGCTGATAGCCAGGCCCAAACCGGTGCCGCCAAACTCACGCGTGATCGAGGCATCAGCCTGCTCGAAACTGGTGAACAGCCGCGCAATCTGAGCCGGGGTCAACCCAATGCCGGTGTCGGACACAGAGAAATGCAACAGCACCTCCTGACCCACCATGTTGTCGATACGGATCGCAATGCGCACCTCGCCTGTGTGCGTGAATTTGACCGCGTTGTTGGCATAGTTGATCAGGATTTGACCCAGTCGCAGCGGGTCGCCCAACAGCGTCTTGGGAATATTCGGGTCGACGTGGCACAGCAGTTCCAGGCCCTTGCCTTCCACTTGCTCTGAAATCAGGTTGACCACGTTGTCGATCACTGCATATAGGCTGAAGGGAACCGATTCGACTTCGAGCTTGCCGGATTCGATTTTGGAAAAATCCAGAATGTCGTTAATGATGCCCAGCAGATGGGAGCCGCTTTGCTGAATTTTGCTCAGGTA
>CANFNO010000090.1 GCA_947447845.1 Burkholderiales bacterium
CGCCCGACTTGTGCGCCACACCATTCGGCGAGTGCCGTCGCGCTGGTGGGTGGTGGATCTCCGCCGCGCCCAGGGGAAATATCTCTGGCGCACCACGGCGTCCTTTTCCTTGACGAATTTCCGGAGTTCAACCGTGCCGCGCTTGAATCATTGCGCGAGCCCCTGGAGACCGGTCACATCACCATTGCGCGGGCAGCGCGGCGAGCGGAATTTCCGGCACGCTTCCAGCTGATTGCCGCCATGAACCCCTGCCCATGTGGCTATCTGGGCAGCTCCGCGCACAACTGCCGCTGCACGCCAGATCAAGTGACCCGTTACCAGGGCAAGCTGAGTGGCCCTTTGCTGGATCGGATCGATCTTCACGTGGAAGTACCCAATCTGCCTGCTGATGACGTGCTTCGCGCACCCGCGGGCGAAGCCAGCGTCGACATGCGCGCACGTTGCACGGAAGCACGCGCGCGCGCGTTGACGCGTCAGGGCAAGACAAACCAGGCATTGGCTGGACAGGAGATTGATCTGTTTGCGCCAATCGATGCGGTTACCAGTCAGTTGCTGCGCACGGCCGCAGCGCGCCTTGGTTGGTCGGCGCGTGGTGTTCACCGCACCCTCAAAGTCGCCCGTACCATTGCCGATTTGGCGGGAAGCGAGGGAATTGCTTTGGCACATGTTGCTGAGGCCATGCAATACCGCCATAGCGGGCCCAACGCGCGGTGATTAAGCCCGCCAAACCACCGTTCGATAGATATGAAGTCGCTAAAACTGATGCACTGTGAACAGCTGTGCGCTACCATGAAGCCCCGTACAGGGAGCATGCTCAAGAGGCAACACAATGAACGCAAAACTACAACACATTGACCAAATACCCGTGGCGACTGGCGTTTCCGGAGCGGAGTTGGCTGCACAACTTCTTTCCGCTCCCGAGGCACTGACTGGCCTCACCATGGAAGAAGCGCGGGTGGTAGTGCGGTATATGGCGCCACGTTTTTTCCCGGCCAACACCACCTTTATCCGTGAAGGCGATGCAGGCGACAGCGGCTTTATGGCGCTGCTGATTGAGGGCGATGTGGTTGTCGAGCGGGTCACGGTCAGCCGCACTGAGCCGGTGACCATTCGAGTGCTAGGGCCGGGTAGTTTGATCGGTGAAATCGGCTTGGTGGATAAAGAGCCGCGTTCTGCCTCCTGTACGGCGGGGACAGATATCTGGTGCGCAATCCTCACACGTGAAGGCGTTGAGTCCATGATCAACCGCGATCCGGTAGTTGCTGCACGTTTGCTCCTCGGCGTGTCAGCCAATATCGCCGAGCGTTTGCGCGACACAAACCGTCAACTCAAACTGTATGCACGTCTGGCCACGGCTATGCGTGAAGAGTTGACCACCGTCAGCACGCCCTCCACCCAGCGACCAAGCGGCCATTGAGCATACTCACCCGCATGGTTGCGACTCGGAAAGCCTGTTGAGTCACTTGCGAAAATAGCGGGACAATAGACTTAAAGCAGACTCATTCGCTTTTATTCCCCGCGCCAGCGCTTTGCGTTGGCTGCGCGACCCAACCGCATAGCAAAGTTCCCTTGTCCCACCAGCAGATTCTTCACGAGATTTTTGGCTACGACCATTTCCGCGGGCCGCAGCAGGCCATCGTCGAACACATGGTGGCGGGTCACGATGCGTTGGTTCTGATGCCAACAGGCGGCGGCAAGAGCCTTTGTTACCAGATTCCGGCGATTGCGAGGCAGCGTGCGGGGCACGGCGTTACCATCGTGGTGTCCCCACTCATCGCGCTCATGCACGATCAGGTCGGCGCCCTGCATGAGGCCGGGGTCAGTGCCGCGTTTCTAAATTCCACCTTGAGCGGTGACGATGCCTATCAAGTGGAGCAGCGCATGCTGCGCGGCGACGTTACGCTCTTGTATGCCGCGCCTGAACGATTGACCACACCGCGTTTTCTAGCACTGCTGGACTCGCTTTTTGCGCGCGGCAATTTGAGTATGTTCGCCATTGACGAAGCACATTGCGTCAGCCAGTGGGGCCACGACTTTCGTCCGGACTACCGCGCGCTCACCGTATTGCATGAGCGTTTCCCGGGCGTTCCGCGCATGGCACTGACCGCCACAGCCGACGAACTGACACGCGATGACATATTGGAGAGATTGCAACTCGAAGGCGCGCGCGCCTTTGTCAGCAGCTTTGACCGGCCAAACATCCGCTACACCATCGTGGAAAAGCGCGACAGCACTTTGCAGTTGTTGCGATTCATTGAGCGCGAGCATGAGGGGGAGGCAGGCATCGTTTACTGCCAGTCGCGTCGCAAAGTGGACGACATGGCGCAAACACTCGTGAATGCGGGCATCAATGCCTTGCCCTACCACGCAGGCATGGACCACGCATTGAGGCAAAAGAACCAAGATCGGTTTCTTCGCGAAGACGGTATTGTCATGGTCGCTACCATCGCCTTTGGAATGGGCATTGACAAGCCGGATGTGCGCTTTGTGGCGCATCTGGACATGCCCAAGAACATTGAGGGCTATTACCAAGAGACGGGGCGCGCCGGACGTGACGGCTTGCCAGCCCAAGCATGGATGGGCTACGGTCTGCAGGACGTGGTGAACCAGCGTCGCATGATCGATGAAAGTCCCGCTGGCGAAGAGTTCAAGCAGGTCATGCGCGGCAAGCTTGATGCGCTGCTAGGTCTGGCCGAAGCCACGGATTGCCGCCGCGTGCGCTTGCTCGGCTATTTTGGCGAAGTCAGCCAACCCTGTGGCAACTGCGACAACTGCCTGCATCCGCCCGCCGTTTGGGATGGCACGGATGCGGCACGCAAGCTTCTCAGCACAATCTATCGCATTCAACAAATGAGCGGGGTCAGTTTTGGTGCCGGCCATGTAATGGATATTGTGCGCGGCAAGGTTACCGAAAAAACCACCCAGTACGGCCATGAGGCACTTAGCACCTTTGGCGTTGGTGCCACCTTGAGCGAACTGCAACTGCGCGGCGTCCTGCGTCAATTGATTGCCATGGGCGCGGTTCGCGTGGACGGCCTGGCGTTCAATACGTTGCAACTGACAGAGCAGTCGCGCGCCGTTTTGCGTGGAGAAGTCGTGGTCCAGTTGCGCGAGTCAGCTGCAGAAAGTGCGCGAAAGCCAAAACGAAGCACTCGCCTGGGCGCCGTGGTCAAGGCTCCGATCGCCTTGGACAGCGACGCGTTACTGCGTTATTCCGCGCTCAAGGCCTGGCGAGCTGAAGTAGCCCAGCAGCACAACCTCCCGGCCTACGTAATATTTCATGACGCCACGTTGGCAGCCATTGCACAGCGCTCGCCGCGGTCGCTTGACGATCTGCAAGGGATTAGTGGAATTGGGGCGAAGAAGTTAGAAGCCTATGCCGAGGAAGTATTGCGCGTTGTGACGCAGAACTGACGCCAGTGCCAAGCCCATAAGGCGGGTCACTGGCACCCCGGCGGGTACTGTGCTCAGTGGCTGTGAAAGCCACTTTCAAATGCCATGGCTGCGCCAGTCATGGTGGCTTGCAGACGGGCAATGGCCCGATTGTGGCGCTCACAAGTTGCGGACTTACTGGCCTGTTGGCGATGATGCTGTATCAAATTCTGCAGCTTGCTACGGCAACTATCTAAAGCGCCAGCAAAATTCAGTGCAATGTAGGCCGAATGGTCGTTGTGTGTCTGACGAAACTCATCAGACCAGTAATTGAACAACTGCCATTTGTAGGTTCCCTTTTCGGGAACCTGAATCGTATTTCTGTGCATATTATCGGTGCAGGTCTTTGAACATGGATGCGTGTCACATGTTTCGTGCATTCCCATGTGCTTATGACGCACCACACACTCAATCGGTTGACAGCTGTCTTAAAAACAGGCGCCATGTATCTGTGCGTGCACTGGTAAGTTCGGGTGGCGATCATCACCGATGTCACCGGGGACGATCCCGCTACAGGCGCGCACTCTTTATTTTTTTTGATTTTTCCATGTACCAAGGCGGGGTTAATTTTCTTACCGGTCTTCATCGGCATTTCCATGGCTTAATGCACCCGCATGCGGCCTTGTCCGCTGCAAATTGAGGTCTGAAAAGCACATTTTTGCTCCATGACTTTTGGCACCTGGCGTGCCGTTTGCCCAGAAGGAGATGTTGATGTCCGTTGCACGATTGTTTTTGTTTGCCAGGTTTGCGATGGGGCCGTTCTTGCTGTTAGTTGGTGCCAGTTCCATCGCCCAAACCGCCGTAACGCCGCCGGCTCCCGCATGCAGCAACCTGCTGCATAAGACCTTCAATCGCCTGCAAGACGATGCCCCGCAAGACCTTTGCCAATACGCCGGGCGCGTACTTCTAATCGTCAACACTGCCAGCTATTGCGGTTTTACTTCGCAATACGAAGGGCTGGAAAAACTCCATGCTGACCGCAAGGAAAAGGGCCTTGTGGTTCTGGGCTTCCCCTCAAATGACTTTGGTCAACAGGAACCAGGTAGCAGCAAGCAGATTGCCGACTTCTGCGCCAACACTTACGGTGTGAAGTTCCCCATGTTTGAAAAATCAGTCGTCAGTGGGTCTGGCGCGAACCAGCTTTACCGCGATCTGGCGCAGGCCACTGGAAAAACCCCACAGTGGAATTTTCACAAATACTTGATCGGTCGAGATGGCAAGGTGATCTCCAGCTACGCAAGCAACGTCGCCCCTCAGGACAAGAAACTTTTGACTGACATTGATCGCGCCTTAGGCGCCAACTGAAATCACGCATTTAATCTGCATACGGCAATGCATTTTTAGCATAACATTTCCGTGTAACTGCTTGGTAACTTCGGTACCGATTCATAGAATTGACGACCAGCCCAAATTAACGCTTCTGGCGTATTTGGGAGTCGCCTTTTCAAAGTGATCGTGTGCTTGCTTTGAAAAGTCGATTTTCAAACTAGGAGTTTTTTCATGAATTCACCCCGTATGCAGGGACTAACGCTGGATGCCCCCAGCTATGTCAAGAATGCTCGCCTTATCGCTTGGGTCGCCGAAATGGCGGCGCTGTGCAAACCCTCTAACGTCTATTGGTGCGACGGCTCCGAAGAGGAATACCAGCGCTTATGCCAACAGCTTGTTGATGCGGGCACCTTTACGCGTCTGAACGCCGCCAAGCGCCCCAACAGCTTTTTGGCCTGCTCCGACCCCAGCGACGTGGCACGCGTGGAAGACCGCACCTTTATTTGCAGTGCCAAGAAAGAAAATGCCGGCCCCACCAACAACTGGATGGAACCTTCCGAGATGCGCGCCTTGTTGCAAACCGGCAAGGATGGCAAGAAAGCCCTCTTTGACGGCTGCATGAAAGGCCGCACCATGTACGTGGTGCCCTTCTCTATGGGACCTCTGGGCTCGCATATCGCCCACATCGGCATTGAACTCTCCGACAGCGCGTACGTGGCAGTGAACCAGCGCATCATGACCCGTATGGGTAAAGCCGTGTACGACGTGCTGGGCGTGGATGGCGCGTTTGTGCCCTGCGTACACACCGTCGGTGCGCCGCTGGAAGTCGGCCAAGCCGACGTGAAGTGGCCCTGCAGCCCCACCAAGTACATCGTGCATTACCCTGAAACCCGCGAAATCTGGTCGCATGGTTCCGGCTATGGCGGCAACGCTTTGTTAGGCAAAAAGTGCTTTGCGCTGCGCATTGCATCAAACATGGGTCGCGATCAAGGTTGGCTGGCTGAGCACATGCTAATTCTGGGTGTGACCAATCCACAGGGCAAGAAATACCACGTTGCCGCTGCCTTTCCCAGCGCCTGTGGCAAGACCAACTTCTCCATGCTGGTTCCGCCCGAAGGCTTTGACGGCTGGAAGGTCACCACCATTGGTGACGACATTGCCTGGATCAAGCCGCATACCGACGGCAAGCTCTACGCGATTAATCCAGAGGCAGGCTATTTTGGCGTCGCTCCTGGCACCAACTTCCACACCAACCCCAACTGCATGGCCAGCCTGGACAAAGACGTAATCTTCACCAATGTCGCGCTGACCGATGACGGCGATGTCTGGTGGGAAGGTATGGAAAAAGACACTGGCACCGTACCTGCACACCTGATTGACTGGCAGGGCAAAGACTGGACGCCGGCCATTGCCAAGGAAACTGGAGCTAAAGCCGCACACCCCAACGCCCGCTTTACCGTGACTGCCACCAATAACCCTGCGCTGGACGCCCAGTGGAACGATGCCGGCGGTGTTGCCATCGACGCGTTTATCTTTGGCGGTCGTCGCTCCACTACCGTGCCATTGGTAACCGAGGCCCGTAACTGGGTCGAAGGTGTCTACATGGCAGCCACCATGGGCTCCGAGACCACCGCCGCCGCTGTAGGTCAAATGGGTGTGGTTCGTCGCGACCCCTTCGCTATGTTGCCCTTCTGCGGCTACAACATGAGCGACTATTTCCAGCACTGGCTGGACATGGAACACAAACTCGAAGAATCTGGTCACACATTGCCCAAGATCTTCTGCGTCAACTGGTTCCGCAAGGGAGACGACGGCAAATTCGTCTGGCCCGGTTACGGCGAAAACATGCGTGTGCTGAAGTGGATGATTGATCGTCTGGAAGGCACGACTCCTGGCGTCGAAACCGGCTTTGGAATTACCCCGGCCTACTCGGAAATCACCTGGAAGGGTCTGGACTTCAGCGCTGCGCAGTTCGACTCCGTCACCAGCCTGAACAAGGATGCCTGGAAGCAGGAGTTCGCCCTGCATACGGAGTTGTTCTCTCAACTCGCCTACCACCTGCCCAAGGAACTCGAAGAGACGAAGGCAAAGCTGGAACAACGCCTGACGGCCTGATCCAGCATAAGAAGAGGGCGCCCGACGAAGGCGCACCCATAAAAAAGCCACCGCATGCGGTGGCTTTTTTTGTGTGAAGCTTTTACTTAAGCGGCTTAACGCGACATCGCGGCACGAATTTCTTCCACCACACGGGGGTCATGGCTAGCCAGTTCCCACATGCGTGCCTCTTCACGCTCCATACGCCATGTTTGCATGCGACGACCCAAGCCGCCAGCTGTGAAAGCAGCCACATGGCGCAGGGGTGGTGCAAGCAAGGCCAAAGCAGCAAAAGCCACGGTCCATAGCGCAACCCAACCAGCCAGCAGATGACCGTCGGTCCAAGTTTCGATAACTTGGTCAGCCACCACCAGCAATGCGGCCATCACGGCGGCCAGCAACATCCCCGCCAGGGTGCGGGAGCCGTCGAGAGCGGAACCCATGTTGCCAATAAGCAGCGGGCTGGAATTGGTTTGATCATGAGAGGGAGACGCCAAATGGGGTTCAGCGAAGCGTGCCATTGCAAACTCCCGCGAGAGATTGAAAGAGTGCGTGTTGTATGTAGACATGGGTGCAATAATAGGGTTACTACTAGTATTGGTCTACTTTTGGTTGGTGATCCCATCTATTCATATAATGAATAAATGAACGCCGCGTCCAGTTTTAATCTGCGCACTTTTGATCTCAACCTGCTCAAGGTTTTTGATGAAGTGATGGCCGAGCGCAGCCTGACCAAGGCCGCCAAGCATCTCTCTCTGACACAACCTGCCGTGAGCAATGCCTTGCGCCGATTGCGTGAGGCACTGGGTGACGAACTGCTGGTGCGCAAAGGTCGTGGACTGGAGCCCACCGCAAGAGGGCTGGAGCTTTGGCCGGAAGTGCGCGAGGCACTAGGCGGCCTGCAGGCCGCACTAGCGCCCAGCGTCTTCAACCCGGCAACTGCTGACAATGCCTTTGTTCTGGCCATGGCTGATGCCACCGCAGCGGAACTCATGCCGGGGCTGGTGGCCGTCATGGGCGAAGAGGCGCCAGGGGTCAGCCTGCGTATCGTCCCCTTGACCACCCGCGACCCGCGCAAACTGCTGGACGAAGGGCAAGCCGATCTGGCCATAGGCCATTTTCCGGCTGCCCTGGCTGACCTGAGCGCACGAGCGCAGGTGGGTGAATCAGTGGCCTTTCTGCACCATCGGTTGTTCCAGGGCGAATATGTATGCGTAATGCGCCACGGGCATCCTTTTGCCACGGGCCCCTTAACACTCAACCGCTACTGCAGTGCCCGCCATATGCTGGTGAGCTTTTCGGGACGCGCCTTTGGCTTCGTCGACGAGGCCCTGGCACTGGTCGGGCGCACGCGCCGTGTGGTGCTGACCGTGAACCAGTTCTTCACCGCAGGCAAGGTCGTCGCAAACTCTGACTTGCTGACCGTTCTGCCACGCCACTTTATCAATGTGACTGGCTTTGCAGACCAGTTGCTGCAACGCGAATTGCCGTTTGACGTCCCCGTAATTCACGTGGACGCCTTGTGGCACCAGCGCCAGGATGGCTCCAGCGCCCACGCATGGCTGCGCGCCAAAGTGGAAGCACTGGCCAACAAGGCGTTTCCCGCATGA
>CANFNO010000091.1 GCA_947447845.1 Burkholderiales bacterium
AGCAGATCGTCCGTCAAAGGCAAAACGTACGAAGACTTGCCGCGCACATCATTGGTTGCCAGATTGATGATGTTGTATTCCACCCAACCGCCGCCCTGATCACAGCGGTGCCATGCGTCTTCAAGCAGTTGCTGGGCATTCACGCCTGGTGCATCAAATAGGCTGCTGCCCACACGGTTGACATCGGCACCCATCACCCGGTAGACGCCTTGCCGGTCAAACACGAATACGTACAGATCACGATCCACATAGCCACCCTGTGGATCATGGAAGGCCTTGAAGGCCTCGTCAAAACCGACCGACTGAACCAACTCATGCGCACGGTTGGCCAGGATCAGTGCTTCGTCAGCTGTGCCTTGACGCAGTTTGATGAAGGTAACCGCACTTTCCAACTGGCGCGAGCGCTGCATCAGCCGGTTCGAACGGTGCGACGTGCGATCGACCAAGCCCGAATTCTCAATCGTGACCCGATCCAGATCACCCACCGCCTGCACCACTTCAGACAGTGCGATGCTTTGCTTTGCACTGCCGTCGGCCATGGATTCCACATTGAAAGCAATCTCGGAAATACCCGTAACCAGGCTGGTCATCAGATTGCTCACACCCTGAATCTCGTTAACTGTTTCCGCCACGCGCGAAGAAGACTCTGCAATCAACGTACGAACCTCAGCCGCAGCACTCTGACTGCGTCGCGCCAAATTACGCACCTCAGCGGCTACGACGGCAAAGCCCTTGCCTTGCTCGCCAGCACGGGCCGCTTCGACTGCAGCGTTGAGTGCCAGCAAATTGGTCTGAAATGCGATGCCGTCAATCGTTCCGATGATTTCACGCATGCGGTCGGACGTGGTTTGCAAAGCCGCCATGCCGTTCACCGTCCTGCCCATTAGCGCACTGGCATTACCGGCTTCTGAGTGCAGGCTTTTGGTCATCAGGCTAACTTCTTGCGCAGCCTCAGAATTGCGCGCCACAGTGTCACTCACATGGCCGACATTGGACGCAGCCTCCTCCAGACTGACCGCCTGCGACTGCGTGCGCTGCGACAGGGAATGCCCATCTTCGACCAGTTGGGCGCCCACATGCGTCACCATGCTGGACGCGCTGCGCACATCGGCCACCAGCGTGGACAACACATTTAGCATGTTCTCAAACTCTTTGCTGATTTTTGCCAGTTCATCGCTACCGGGGACTTCCACATGGACCGCCAGATTGCCGCGCGTACCTTCGGAGATTGCCGTGTTCAAGGCACGAATGCTGCGGATGGTGGCTACCGAGAAGCACAGGATCAGATAGGTCACCAATAGCAGACCGGCTGCAGCCAGACCGCCCAAAGCGCAGGCCTGCAAAAAGGCCTTGTCCTGGCGCGCTTGCAGCGTATTCACCAGTCGGTCGGCCGCATCCTTCTGGAACGCGCGTCCGGCTTCCAAAACATTACCACCTGAATCAATGGTGGCGGCAATCGCCTGGGGTGTGGCCTCTTTATCGGCCAGTGCGCGTATTTCCCCGCTGAACGCCAGCGAAGCGGTCAAGGATTCGCGCGCACCAGCGGGCAATTCCTTTTCACCCGCGCGCTGCAACCCATCCAAACTGAAAGCCACCGCCTGCACCTGGGTATCCAGCGTGCCGGACATGCTCTTCAGCACCGCCGCAAACGCCGCTTTATCCGTCGGCTTAACCAACCAACCGGCCGCCACCGCACGGGCCATGCTTACCGAGTCCATCCAGGCAATGATTCGATTGCTCAGAATATCCTGAAGAAAGTAACTCGGTGCGAAAGGGTCCAGCACCAGCGCGGATTGCTCTGCAATCAGACCAACCAAATTGCGCAACCCAGTCAGAGCCACATTTTGGGCTTCAATGCTGTCCTGACCCTGCGCCACTGTGTTTTGAAGATTTTGCAGGCTGGCATGCTGGGCAGACCACTTTTGGGACCACTCGACCTGCGGGTGCTGGGCAATCCAAGCGTCCATTGAGCTGACGTGGGCCTGAACATCTTGCAAAGTCTGAGCCCGCGACTTATCAAAGTCGGGCTTTCCTGCTAGAACTGTTTCGGCCCGAAGATGCTGCACATCGGTCAGTACTTCACCAACCAAATGGACCGCCTGGGCTCCCAGCACCTCGTCGCGCGCTGTGGCGTAGTCGCCGAATAGGGTCGACAACTGAAAATAGCTCACCACGACCAAGGGCAAACCCAGCATGAAGGCCATGGTGGTCAATTTGACCGACATGCGCAATCTCTGCATGAGGGCTACGCCTGGGCCTAACCATCCCTTGACTGTGTTGGGTGATGAAATGGAACGCATGAGATGGATTTGAGCACTCCAAAGGTTTGATACGTTGCTTCGCGTCAAATAATAGTCGTTTTAAACACTAACGCCACGCCAGTACACGGCTAATTTCAGCTTGCAGACGCCCAATTTCCAGGGGTTTGGACAGGTAGCCGTCAGCGCCTGAGCGCTTATACCGCGCGGCATCGCCAGGTTCATCATGCGAGGTAGCCATGATGATGGGAATATGCCCCCCCTCGCTCGCCTCCAGTTTGCGGATTGCAGCCAGGGCTTCGAGCCCGTCCATATTGGGCATCATCACATCCATCAACACCAGGTCCACCTTCATTTTGGACAGGCATTTGAGAGCCTTGGCGCCGTCATTGACGACCATGCCGGTGTGGCCTAGCTGGGTCAACATGCCCACCACCAGACGCTGGTTGATGATGTTGTCCTCGGCGACAAGAACTTTCAGGCCTGCGGCGGAGGCGATGGGCGCGGACGATTGGGACATAGCGTGTGAGCGTTCTATACCGTTTCAAATTGGTGTAACAGCTTATTGCATTCGGCTGCGGCCTCGTCAAACGCCAGGTCTGCCATGGCTGCGTCAAGGCCTTGCATCGATTGCGCAAGCGATTCATCCATTGACTGCCGCATTCGGGCATGCATTTCCATGGCACCCATATCGGATGCCTGAAGGGCCTGCAGCAGTTCTTTCAACTGTTGCAACGTGGTGCTGTCCAAATGGGCGTGCGCAGAATTCGGCGTGGCCGCCATGGTCGGCATGGCAGGCGGCGCCAAACGCGCGGCCACACCATCCAGCACCGGTAGCAATTGCGCCAACCTGTCTTCGAGTTGCGCGACTGCCATGCGGTATGCCTCTCCCGCCCCATCGGTCTGCAACAACCTTTCGGCCCGTGCTGCAAGGCTGGATAGTTCTGACACGCCCACTGTGGCCGACAGTCCTTTGAACGAATGCAGTTCACGATGCACCTGTGCCCGGTCTTCATCCTGCAGCCCCGAAGCCAGGCGCCTTGGCAAATCCCTGGCGTCTGCCAAAAACGAGATTAGCGATCGCTGCAACAGGCCTTGGTTGTTGCCCATTCGGCTCAAAGCGGAAGCCACATCAATGCCCTCGGGCCATTCCGGCTTTGCTGGCGCCATTTCTTGCGGCACCGGCAAGCTGGGCAAGGCCCTGGCGGTGGCTACCCAGCCCGTATGCTGAATCAGCGCCTTAACCAGAGTATTCAAATCGAAGGGCTTGCAGACGTGGTCATTCATGCCGGCAGCCAGGCAAGCCTCCCGGTCTGACTCCATCGCATTGGCGGTCATTGCGATCACTGGCAGTTGGGCAAAACGGGCATCTGAACGCAGCCGCCGCGTTGCCGTCATGCCGTCCATCACCGGCATTTGCAGATCCATTAGTACAGCATCGAAAACGGGCTGCGCCGCTTGCACAGCGGCCACACCCAAAGCGCCGTTTTCAGCCACGCTGACCATGGCGCCCTCTGCACTCAACAGTTCCCTGGCAACCTGCTGATTGATGGCGTTATCTTCCACCAGCAATACACGCATGCCAGACAAGCGCGCAGGCTGTGCCACTGGAGCGGCATCCAACGGACTCAACTTTTCGCGCGCCTGCGCCAACGCCTGCGTAAACATGGCTGCAGTCAAGGGTCTGACCATGAGGCCATCCAACGATTCCCGCTCGTGTTCGGTGCGTTGGGCCAGTGCGTCACGACTCTGGCGACTAAGCAGAATCAAAGAGGGCAACTTGTGTTGTCCGTACAGGCTACGCACATTGCGCAAGGTCTCCCACCCATCCATGTCCGGCATCTGCCAATCGACAAACACGGCATCCAGCGCTGGTTGACTGGCATGCAGTCGGGTCCTGATGACCTCCAACGCTTGCACTCCGGATGGGGCCTCTGTTACTTCCCAGCCTAGCGAACGCATCATGGCCGCGCTGGTGGCCAGCGCTTGTGCGTTGTCGTCCACCAGCAAGGCACGCACCCGGGGCACGTCCGCAAGGCCGGCCGCGTGCTGCGCAGTTGTCGGGGCTGAAAACTCAGCCAAAGCGAGCTCCAGGGTGAAGCTGAAGGTGCTGCCCTGACCCAATGCGCTGCTGAGCCGCAACTCGCCACCCATCAGACGAATCAGGCGAGTCGATATCACCAGTCCAAGACCCGTGCCGCCAAAGCGGCGTGTGGTGTTGGCCTCGGCCTGTGTAAAGGCGCTAAAAATGCGTGACTGGCTTTCCGGCGCTATGCCGATACCGGTATCCACCACCTCCACCCCCACTTTGACCCACTCAGGGGTGCGCGCCAGCAGCTTCCAGCGGATCACGACGTGGCCTTTTTCGGTGAACTTGACTGCATTGCCTCCCAGGTTGATCAGAATTTGCTTGAGGCGCATGGCATCGCCAATTAGCTCTGCTGGAATGGCCGGATCCACGTCAAACACAAGGTCCACATTCTTGGACCCCAAATTGGAGGACAGAATGACCGCCAGATCACCCAGCAAACTCTCCAGATGGAAGGGCTCGGCGTTGAGTTGCATCTTGCCGGCTTCCACCTTGGAGAAGTCCAGGATGTCATTCAGCAGGCCCAGCAGTGACCTGGCCGCGCCAGCAGCCTTCTCTGCATAGTCGCGCTGGTGGGTATTGAGCTTGGTGTTGCGCAGCAATTGCAACATGCCGAGGATGGCGTTCATTGGCGTGCGAATTTCGTGGCTCATATTGGCCAGAAACTGTCCCTTGGCTACGCTGGACTGTTCGGCCAGGCGCATCGCTTCACGTAAGGAAGACTCATATTCCTTTTGCTTGGAAATGTCGTAAAGCATGGCCAGGTTACCTACTTCCACACCGGCAGCATCGCGCATTGGTGAAAAGATCAGACTCGCCTTGAAGCGTGAACCATCCTTGCGCACCAGCGTCCACTCCTGCTCGTCGCGGATAGCCAGCACATGCTCGAATACTTCTTGTGGGTCTGGCTCACGCCCCCAGGTCAACTCCAGTGTTTCACGCAAGGCTGCTAGTTCCGAGTGCTCAAAGAAGGCTCCGACACTTTGCCGCTGCACCAGTTCGTCTGCGTCATAGCCCAACAGGTTTTCTGCACCCTTGTTGAATACCCGAATGGTCCGATCCGGGTCCATGGTTATCACGCCGACCGCGGTTGCGGAGTCGAGCACGTTTTGCAAGGTCGCCATGGTCTGCGCCAACTGCTGCCCGGCCAGTTTGCGCTCGGTGATATCCATGTGCGTGCCGTAAACCCACAGCGGTCGACCGTCTTGCAGGCGTCGCGCCAGTTTTCCTTTGGCAAGCACCCAAATCCAACGCCCGTCCTTGTGCAACATGCGCATTTCAATTTCATAGTCCGGTCGATCGCCGCGCAAATGCTCTTGCATCAGCATGGCACTCTGCAACAGGTCATCCGGATGAGCCATGCGCACGAAAGTGTCATAGGCCAAAGGCTGCAATTCCTCCAGCGTGTAGCCCAACATGGCCACGTACTGGTCGTTGTAAATGCTTTCACCGGTTTGAACATTCCATTCCCAAGTGCCTACATGGGTGCCTTCCAGAATGCTTTGCATGCGCCGTTGCTCTTCTCCCCGTTTGGCGCTGATGGATTCGGCCGCGGCCGTGGCAAGTTTGAGCTCGGTGACGTCCACGCGGAAGCCCACGGTGTGGCCGTCAAGCATGCGACGCTCAATAACCTTGAGCCAACGACCGTCGTCCAATCGCTGCTCCATATCCACGTTGCCCACCCGGTGTGCAGCCATACGCTCCTCGACCCACTCATCCACCCGGCCAATGGCATCCAGGTATTGCCCCCGTTCTGCGCCCGCGCGGATGATGCGCTCGAAGCTCACACCCGGCACCATCAAATCGGTTGATTTGGGATAAATCGCACGGTATTTGTCATTGCAAAAAACCAGGCGGTCCTGCGGGTCATACAGCACAAAGGCCTCGTTAATGGCTTCAATGGCACCGCGCAACAACGCACCGCTGCGCTCCACCTCCAGCTGTGCCTGGCGGTCCTTGGTGACATCCTGGAAAGCACCCACCAATCGGGCCGGGCCGCTTTCATCAAAGCCCACTTCCCCGAAGATGCGAACCCACAAGTGTTCACCCTGCGCATTGTTGAACTCCACCACCATGTCCCAAGCCGTGCCTTCGCTTTCTGCAAGGTGCATCGCATCCACCAGGCGCTGTCGATCAGCGGGTGGATAGAAGCTAAGCGCCACCTCCTCGCTGGGATTGAAGTCCGGGGCCATGCCGTGGATGGCACAGGTTTGCGCACTGAAAACCACTGCACGGGTGCGCAGATCGATCTGCCAGGCGCCCACTCCGGCGATGCTGCCCGCGCGATCCAAAAACGCCTCCATATCCCGCAGGCTCAGTTCCACCTGCTTGATTTCTGTGATGTCGGTGTGGATGCCGCCAATCCACTCAACCCGGCCGTCCGGAGTTCGTGACATGACTTTGGCGCGCGACAGAATCCACATCCAACTTCCATCCTTGCGCTGCGCCCGCACATCAAAGGAGTAGCCCTCGGATTCGCCTGAAACGCAGTCCGCCATGGTCTGATCAATGCGCTGGCGGTCCAAGGGGTGCAAGCGCTGCCGCCAGAACTGGTCAGACCCCGCCACAACCTCTTCGCGACTAAAGCCCATCATGGCTGCCCACCGATCGTTCCAACGTTGTTCGCCGGTCAGCAAATTGCTTTCCCAGGTGCCCACATTGGTTCCCGACAGGATGTTCTCGGCACGCTCCTTCTCCACCAGCAAAGCCGCCTTGGCGCGCACCTCTTCGGTGATGTCACTTTGCAGCGACAAATAGCCGGTGAGGCGACCGTCGCGACCCATGATGGGCAATATCTCCAGATCGACCCAATAATCCTGTCCATTTTTGTTGCGCTGTAACACCTGCGTATTGATGGGCTTGCCGCCCTCGAGCATCCGGTCGATGTTTTGTGGTGTGTCCGGGTCTGCCATCGGGCTGTGCAGCATTGCGCCGGGACTTCTGCCCAGCGCTTCCTCCGCAGCGAACCCGCTCATTCGGGTGAATCCTTCGTTGACCCAGTTGATCTTCCATTCGGTATCTGCAAAATACACCGCATTGGAGGTGCGGCGCGCCACCATGGCCAGCCGGTCCAGATCGCGGGTCATACCGCCTGCAAGTTCCAAGGCGCGCGCGCGCCCCGCCATGAGCAGCCAAACCACCATGGCAGCCAGCACGCTCAATCCCGACCCAAGGGTTGCCCCCTTCAAGTGCTCACGCGAACGAATGCTGGCTTCAAAGGCAGGAGACGAGTTGACCCGCAGATACAGCACCTGATCGACCACCTGAATCGGACGATCCACAGAAAACTGGCTCGTCTTGTCACGCACGAGACTGGCTTCAGAATGCACCTCTCCTGCAGGTATTTCACTGTCATAGACCAGGCTGCCCGCATCAAAACTTGCGCGATCAAACAACTGGAAGTTGGCCTGCTGCGCATCAAACAATTCGCCCCCGGCGACGAGCTCCGACAACACCAAGGGAGCATCTATCCACCCGCGCAAATTGCGTACCCTCTCGGCTTCGGTTTCCGGTGTGACACCGCCAGCGAACACGGGAACCAGCATCAGGAATGATGAACGCTTGAGTTCGTCTTGAACCAATTGAATGCGCTGTGACAGGGCACGATTGCCAGTGCGCATGGCAGCCTCTGCCGCCGCCCGGCGCACTGGATCGGAACCGATGTCGTAGCCAAGGGCTTGTTCGTTACCCGCTACAGGCTCCAGGTACCGCACAATGAAGCGGTCCCCTGGTGCGTCCGCTGGTAAGACGGCAAAATTCGGTCTTCCTTCAAGGCGCTGGCGCGCAATGAATGCCGGCAAATCTGACGGTGTCACGCGCTCAACGTAACCCAAGCCACGCACACCGGGGAATTCACGGCGCAGATCAATCGTTCCGATAAATTTCTGAAATTCAGAGCCCGTGAACATGGGGCGTGAAATGACGAATCCGCGCACACCTTCCAGCAAGTGTGCGAGATCGGCAATTTGTCCTTGAAGATCAGTCTCGACCTGTTCGACGTGGCGCAAAAACCGGATTTGCGCATCTGTGACAGCGCTTTGTCG
>CANFNO010000092.1 GCA_947447845.1 Burkholderiales bacterium
ATGGGCTGCTCGGCACCAAAGGCCGCCGCAAACACCATGGAGGACGGCATGCCTTCCTCGATCAGGGCACGGGTGACGGTCAAGGCCCGCTGGGCGGACAACTCCCAGTTATCGGCAAACTGGCTATTGCTGGCGCGAACCGAATGGTCATCGGTAAAGCCGCTGATCATCAGCAACTCATCACGTGCGCCCAAGTAGGCCCGCAAGGGTGTGACCAGACTGTTAAGCAGCTTGCGTCCCTCGGGCTGCAACTGGTCTGAGTTGAGCGAAAACAGCAGACGCCCGCTGATGCCAATGCGCCCGTTGTTCAGGGTGATGCGCCCCGTTGCCAGAGGAATGGCCAAAGCCTTCTCCAGACTGATGCGGCGTTGCTCTTCAACTTGGCGCTTTTTTACCTCGTCTTCGAGGTTGGCGGTCAGCTGCAGTTGCACCACCAGCACGCCCAACAGCAGAAGCACAAAAGCCCCGAGCAGGCCCGACATCAGGTCGCCAAAGACGGCCCAGACCGGCGCAGTTTGTTCCAGGCCGGAGTCTGCGTCTTCCATCACGCGGCCTCCGGTGCCAGCAGGGCCTGCTTGACCGAGAGTTGACGCAGCTCTTCGACAATTTCTTTCTGCGACATGGTGCTCAGGTCAATCACCTCACGGGCTTGCGCCACGTAGTACGCCAACTGGTCGTCACTGCGGGCCATGGACTTATCCATTGCGCCTTCAATGCGCTGCAGGTTGGCAATGAGCTTCTCGTTGCCTTCATGGAAAGAGCGCACGGCAAAGTTGAACGTCTCGCCCAGGCTTGCAACTTCCACCGAACTGCTGGTGACATGGGCCGCAATGTCGGCGAGCTTGGTGGTTTCCGCGTCCACCTTCTCGGCAAACTGCTCGCTCGCACGCTCCAGCGAAACGGCAGAGGACGCCACCAGCGAGTCGATCACCGTGCGCTGATCCAGAGAGGCGTGGTTGATGCCCGCCAGGAGCGTGTTCAAAGTTTCGAGAATGCGGCTGCGCTCTTCCAGCAACGCGTTATCGCGGGCCACGCTATGCGAGATTTCCTGGCGCAACTGGCCGATGACTTCGGCTGCGGCGCGCGGCGCTTCAGAGGCGGTCTCAATAAGCCGGGTGATCGGGTCTTCCAACGCTGTGCCTAGCGTTGTCAGGTGGCTGGTGAGTGCCGTTTGCAACCCGGCCAGACGCTCCACCGCCGCATTGCCGCGCACGGCTTCTTCGGCCCGCAGTGCACCCAATTCTGTGCGCAATGTGGCGCTCAGTTGCTCCATGCGCTGACCATGCTGGGCGGACCATTCTGCTTCCGTGGCGATGCGCGCACGCACCAGTTCTTCGGAGCTGGCCATCAGCTTGTTGACCTCGCCAAGCGTTTTTGCAGCGCTGGTTTGTGCACTGTCTGAAACCTGCTGTGCGGTCTGGGTCAGGGTGCTGCAGATTTGCTGCTGCTGCGCCAAGGTGCGCGCGCTGTTCTGCTGCCATTCGCTTTGCAGCCCTGCGGCCATGCGCTCCAGCGAGGTTTGCCAAGCCTGCAGACGCTGGCTATCGCCATGGGTTTGCTCAGCCTGCAGTTCAGCGTAGGCACTCTTCACCGCCAGCAGCAGCGCCTGGGCGCGCTCCTCGAAGTTACTGTTAAACGCAGCCAGTGATTGCCCCACTCCGGCCACCATGCTGGCGTTTGCTGCCTCGTGGCTGCTGAGAGCTGCGGCCCATGTGTCGGCAACCGTCGCGGCGCTGGATTGGAAGCGTGTGGAAAGTCCATCTAACTGGCTTTGCGTGCTGGCAATCATGCGTTCGTGCATCAGGCGCGCTTCGCCAGCAATTCCGGTCATGGCCGCCTCCACCACCGGTTTGATGCTTTCACCGGCGATCTGCATGCTCTGCGACAAACTGTTGCGCAATGATTGGTCCACGGAGCGGGCCAACTCGGTGTACGCCCCATGTATGCTGCTGTGAAAATTCTCCTGGTTGCTGAGCAGGCGTTCGTTCATCTGCAGGCCCACGCGTTCCATCTGCAGCATCATGGCCTGCATCTTGTCAGCGATCAGCGGCAAAGCCTGGGATTGCACTTGCAAGGCCTTGAAGGTTTCCTGGCGCTGGTGGCTGTGTGAAAAGCTGCGCAACTGCGTGGCGATTTTGCTATCCAGCAATTGCGCGGCCTGCATTCTTTCTCGACGGCTAAGCGCCGACAACAGGCCCAGCACGGCGGAGGACGCAACGCCTGCGACCGAGGTTCCAAAAGCCAGACCCAAGCCCTTGATCGGTGTGGCAAACGCGCTGCGAATGGCCGCCAGATCGGAGGTGCCTTCCAGCGCGAAGACTGCGCCTTTGAGCGTCACCACCATACCCAGGAACGTACCCAACATGCCCAGCATCACCAGCAGGCCCACCAGATACGGGGTGAGTGCCGGGCCGGGCAAACCGACACGCTCACCTTCCACGCGCAAACGCACCGGGTTCTGCAACGAGGCGGGCACGCTGGCCAGCCAGTCATTGAGATCGCTCAGTCCTTCGGGAATGGCAGCGAGCGCAGCGGCCAGGCCGGACGTGGAATGTCGGAAGCGGTGCAACTCAAAAGCACCAAAACCATACACGGCTGATATCAGCAAGGTGACCATCAGCGCCAATAGATTGGTGCCAAAAAATCCGGCAGCAACCCACACCAGGGCCATTGCGCCCAGGGCAAATGTTGCAGTGAAAAAATGTCTATTCATATCGGTTTGGTTTTCTCGTTTTGCAGGGCTTCAAGAAGCCCCACTGCGGGTTGCAAGCGCAAGTCCAACTCGGCCAGCAACACGGTTTGTAGTTCGTTACAGAAGCGCGCCAGCCAGGCGCCGGGCAGCATCCACTGCGAGGGTTTGTCGGCCTGCTGCGTATCTGCCAATGTTTGCTGATGCTGCTGGCGCAAGTGCGCAAAACGCTTCTTCAAGAGCTTGGGCAAGGTGGCCAGCAAGCGGGCTTCGCGTTCACTGAGGATGTGCTCGAAAGTCGCGTCAAGGGCCGCGAGTTGCTGCAGTGCCGGCGACATCGTGGCCAGCTTCTCGCGCACTCGGGAGCGCAGGGGCGGCACGCTCAAATCCATGTCGCGTTGATGCGCCAAGTAGTAACGGCGGTAGGGCTCGTAGGCGCTGGTAAGGTCAGCTGGCATGTCGGCGGGTGGCAGGGGCAACTCGACGCCAGTCTGGCCGCGCTTGGGCGCAGCGGTGCGGGCAATCTGCTGCTCCAGACTAGCCCGTATGCGCGAGAAATCATCGGCAATGTCGATCTGCTCATCTGCTTGCGATTCACCCACCTGAAAAGTGTTTGCGTTTTGCACGGCATACAAGGCGATGGCATCGGTGTAGTCCACCCACAAGCCCAGTTTTTCTGCAAACGCCAGTCCAGGCGCATGCGCCTCCACATCAGACAAGTCTGTGAGGATGCGAAGCAGTCGGGAGCTATGGAAGTGGGTACGCGTCAGAACTCGCGTCATATCAGAGAACTAAAAAGACCCACCTGGGTGAGCCTTTCATTGCTGCGGTTTGCCGCACGTCTTTTTGTTGCGGGAGGTGGCGATGATACCGCACGGAAAAACTGCGCCCAACGGCACCTGGTTTGCACTCCATGGAGCCGTTCAAGCCCGCGCCATCGCCTCAGCCTGGATCGCCGTCAGCGCGATGGTGAACACAATGTCATCCACCAGCGCACCACGCGACAAGTCGTTCACCGGCTTGCGCAAGCCCTGCAGCATGGGGCCGACCGACACCACGTTAGCCGAGCGTTGCACCGCCTTGTAGGTGGTGTTGCCGGTGTTGAGATCGGGGAACACAAAAACGGTCGCCTGCCCGGCCACCGCGCTGCCAGGGGCCTTTTGTTCGGCCACTTCACGCACCGTGGCGGCGTCATATTGCATGGGGCCATCGATCACCAGAGCGGGCCACTTGGCGCGGGCCAAATCGGTTGCCGCACGCACCTTCTCCACGTCGTCACCCGAGCCCGAGACACCGGTGCTGTAGCTGATCATGGCAACCTTCGGGCTGATGCCGAATGCCAGTGCGCTGTCGGCACTTTGCTTGGCAATCTCGGCCAGCTCCGGGGCGGTCGGATCGGGGTTGATGGCGCAGTCCGCATACACCAGCACCTGCTCTGGCATGAGCATAAAAAAGCAGGAAGAAACAATCGATGAACCGGGTGCCGTCTTGATCAACTGCAAAGCCGGGCGCACCGTGCTGGCCGTCGTGTGAATCGCACCGCTGACTAGGCCATCCACATCACCCACGGCCAGCATCATGGTGCCCAGCGTGACGGTGTCCTCCAGGGCGACGTGGGCTTGCCCCGACGTTAACCCCTTGTTTTTGCGCAGTTCCACCATGGGCGCGATATAGCGGTCTAGGATTTTTTCCGGCTCCAGGATTTCCAGCCCTTCCGGCAACTCGATGCCCAGCGAATCGCATGCCGACTGAACCACTTTCCGGCGGCCCAACAGAACGCAGCGCGCAATCCCCTTCTGTGTGCAAATCACCGCCGCACGAATCGTGCGCGACTCCTCGCCTTCGGGCAGCACGATGCGCTTGTTGGCAGCGCGCGCCTTTTGTATGAGTTGGTAACGAAAGGCCGGTGGCGACATGTGGGTTGATACGGCCAAGTCCAATCCGGCACAAATCGCGTCGCCGTCCAGATGCTCGGCCATGTTGTCGATCACCGCATCCATCCGGCTCAAGTCGTCCCGTGGCACGGCCAACGGCAAGCGACTGATGCGGGCGGCGGTCTCATAACTGTCACCATCGGTGCGCATGACCGGCAAGCCGCTGTTGAAGGCGCGCGAACCAAAGCGCTCAATGCGCTGGCTGATATAGCTGTGGTGGGTCAGCAAGAGGCCCGCAAGCTCGATGCCATTGCTTTCTGCCAGGGCGGTCGCCAAGATGACGTCGTCACGGTCGCCTGCACTGATCACCAGTGCGCCCGGTGTCAGACGGGCAATCACCTCGCTCACCGAGCGCGCAGCCAGCACGGTATCGCGCACACGCCGGGTGGCAATCTGGCCTTCGATCATGATCTCGGCGCCCAAATGGCGGGCCACGTCGATCGTGCGCGGGGTCACCAGGGCCGGGTTGTTTTCGATGGTGCCCCAGATGGGTACACCACCCAGTTGCGCGCTCACGGCGGCTTTATCAAAGTCAGGCGCGGCACGGTTGAAGATGACACCCACCACGTGTCGCCCAGCCCGATTCACCTGGGCAATCATGTGCTGGGTTTGGTCAATCCCCGAAGCATCCGCACCGCTGGCAACCAGCACCACTTCAGCTTGCAAGCTGCGGGCAATGTCGCCGGACAGACGCGGTATGAAGGCGCGGCTCGGATCGGCATGTATGCCCTCCACGACGACTACATCGCAGCCCTTGGAAGTGGACATGACCATGCTGACGATGTCCTCCAGCAGATCATCGGTTTTGCCTTCGTTGACGTATTGCGTCACCAGACTCATGGGCAATGGATCGGGTGCGTTGGCAAGCTTGCAGATGTCGCGCGCAAACAGAACCGACGGCTCGCTGTCAGGCGTGAGTTTGGTAATGGGTTTTACAAACGCCACCCTCAGCCCGCGACGTTGCAACGCCCGCAAAAGACCGAGTGACACTGAAGTGAGCCCCACGTTGGGCTGTGTCGCCGCAACGAAATAGGTACGCATAGATAGCCTCCGCTGATTGAACCCCTGCCGCGGCATGCCGCAGCAGGGACTGACCCGTGGATTTTAGCGCCAGCTAGGGTTAACCCTAGATAAATGCGCTACCTATTTCAGGCGTCAGGCTTTAGGCAACTACAGGCGTGCGAATCAGGTGGTCAAAAGCGCTCAGCGCTGCGGTCGCACCGGCACCTGCAGCAATCACGATCTGCTTGAACGGCACCGTGGTGCAGTCGCCCGCGGCAAACACGCCGGGAACATTGGTGTGGCCTTTGGCATCGATCTGAATTTCACCAAACTTGCTCAACTCGACCGTACCTTTGAGCCATTCGGTGTTGGGTATCAAGCCGATTTGCACAAACACGCCTTCCAACTCGACCGCGTGCTCGACACCCGTGGCGCGGTCTTTGAAGTGCAGGCCATTCACTTTGCCATCGGCACCGGTAATTTCGGTGGTCTGGGCATTGGTGTGGACAGTCACATTGGGCAGGCTGTTGAGCTTGTTGATCAGCACCGCGTCGGCCTTGAGCTGCTCGGCAAACTCCACCACCGTGACATGGGCCACGATGCCGGCCAGATCAATCGCCGCTTCGATACCGGAATTACCGCCGCCAATCACTGCCGTGCGCTTGCCCTTGAACAGCGGGCCGTCGCAATGCGGGCAATAGGCCACGCCCTTGTTTTTGTATTCGGCTTCGCCGGGCACATTCACATTGCGCCAGCGCGCGCCGGTGGAAAGAATCACCGTCTTGGCTTTGAGTGAGCCGCCATTGGCCAGCTTCACTTCGATCAAGCCTCCCACCTGTGCCGCTGGAACAAGGCCCTGCACCTGCTGCAGATTCATGATGTCCACGCCATAGGAACGCGTCTGCGCTTCCATCGCGGCGGCAAATTTGGGGCCATCGGTTTCCAGCACCGAGATGTAGTTTTCAATGCCCAGCGTGTCGTTCACCTGGCCACCAAAACGCTCGGCCACCACACCTGTGCGGATACCCTTGCGTGCGGCATACACGGCAGCCGCCGCACCGGCCGGGCCACCACCGACGATCAGGACATCAAAGGCCTCTTTCGCGGACAGCTTGGCCGCATCTTTGTCGGCGGAGTTGCTGTCGAGCTTGGCGACGATTTCTTCCACCAGCATGCGGCCATTGCCAAACAACTGGCCGTTCAGGTAAATGCTGGGTACGGCCATGATTTCGCGCCCCTCCACTTCGCTCTGGAAGGCGCCGCCTTCAATCACCGTGGTTTTGACCTTGGGGTTAAAAATCGCCATCAGGCTCAGCGCCTGCACCACGTCCGGGCAGTTGTGGCAGGTCAGGCTCATGTAGACCTCGAAATTGAAGTCACCGTCCAATGCCTTGATCTGCTCGATCACATCCGCTTCGACCTTGGGCGGGTGGCCACCGCTCCAGAGCAGCGCCAACACCAGTGAGGTGAATTCGTGGCCCAAAGGCAAACCGGCAAAGCGCAAATGGTTGGTACTGCCGCTGCGCTGCAGCGTAAACGAAGGCTTGCGCGCATCCTGACCATCGAAGCGCAGGCTGATCTTGTCGCTGCGCAAACTCTGTATGGTTTGCAGCAGGTCGCGCATCTCGGCAGAGTTGTCGTCATCGCCCAGAGACGCCACCATTTCGATCGGCAGCGTTACGCGTTCCAGGTAGGCTGCGAGCTGGGATTTGAGGGTGTCGTCGAGCATGATGTGTCTTTCTTCGCTTCAATTCGGGTCAAAAAAAAGCCGGACGGCAAGGCGCTTGCACCTTGACGCTGTCCGGCGTGGAGCGCTGGCAGCGCTCCCGGCTTAGCTGCCGGTGATTTAGATCTTGCCGACCAGGTCGATGGACGGAGCAATGGTCTTTGCGCCTTCGTTCCACTTGGCTGGGCACACTTGGCCGGGGTTAGCGGCGGTGTACTGGGCAGCCTTCAGCTTGCGCAGGGTTTCCTTGACGTCACGGGCGATTTCGTTGGAGTGGATTTCCAGCGTCTTGATCACACCATCGGGATTGATGATGAAAGTGCCGCGATATGCCAGGCCGTCCGCATCGATATGCACGTCAAAGCCGCGTGTCAGGGTGTGTGTCGGGTCGCCGATCAGCGGGAACTGGGCCTTGCTCACAGCGGGAGACGTTTCGTGCCACACCTTGTGCGAGAAATGCGTGTCGGTTGTGATGATGTAAACCTCTGCACCGGCCTTCTGGAACTCGGCGTAGTTGTCAGCCGCATCTTCCACTTCGGTGGGGCAGTTGAAGGTGAAAGCGGCGGGCATGAAAATGAACACGCTCCACTTGCCCTTCAGGGTTTCGTTGGTCACGGTAACGAACTTGCCATTGTGAAAGGCCTGGTTCTTGAACTGCACAATTTGGGTGTTGATGAGAGACATGAAATTCCTTTTAAGTTAAGACTGGCGGCATATCGTGCGCTGAGCACAGCCTGAATTATAGATTTCGGCTATTGATTCGGTGTTTTGTTGTAACTAATCTATCGATTTAAGAAATCAATCGGCGCAGTGTCACTGCGGGTCATCTCAGGTCAAAGGCGAATAGCCGCAATTGAAGTAAGCTTTTTTATTTCATAACGAACCATTCGCAATCCGGAGAATTTATGTCGGAAATCATTCTGCTAGGCGACGAAGCAGTGGCGCGCGGGGCCATCGACGCCGGAATAAGTGCTGCCTTCGCCTACCC
>CANFNO010000093.1 GCA_947447845.1 Burkholderiales bacterium
GCTGGGCGGTCTGGGGGGCTTTCTGGTGGTACCCATGAACGCACTGCTGCAACACCGGGGCCACAACCTGATGGGTTCAGGTCGCTCGATTGCCGTTCAAAACTTCAACGAGCAGGCCTGCATTCTGGGTCTGGGCGGCTTCTACAGCCTGTCCACCGGCTTGGGCTTGTCGGCGTTTGGCGCCATCACGGTGTTTGGCTTGGTGGTCGCCGGTTTTATGTGGGTCATCAAACGCTGGCATGAGCACAACTGTGTGGCGCACGCGGCCGAAGTCGATTACCTGCTGGATATCGCCCGTAACGACAACATGCACGGCTGAGCCGGTACCCGCAAACGCGCGACTCAACCCGGACTTTGACCACTAAAAACTGCCATGCCAGCGACCGAACTCACTGTTACATCCGCGGGCACCGTAGCGGGCTTGGAACTGCTGATTCCCACGGGCAAGGAAGGGCCCGTCATGCCCCATGTGCAGGACTGGATCACGGCCAAGCTAAAGGCCAAGGTGAACGTGAAAGACATCAGCAAACAGGTGCTGGTCAAAGGCATCAAGCAGTGGGCCGTGTTTGAGGAAAAGTCAGGCGGAAGAACCATCCGCACGGTCTTCAAAATCACTTAACCTGCGCGACGCACAAGCGACTAAGGGTGCTCGGTATCGACCTCGCTGGTAGCTTGTGCGTCGTAACGCTCACCGCTCACCGTGCTTTGGTTGATCAGCGTTTCCAGGGCCTGCATCACATTGAGGTCCAACACCACGCTGTCAGCGGCCGCATTCTCCCGCATGTGGTTCAAACTCTGCGTGCCCGGTATGGGAATGATGTGCGGCCTCTTATGCAGCAACCAGGCCAGTGCCAATTGGGCGGGCGTGCAAGCCGCTTGCTGCGCTAGTTGCCGGTAGGCGGGAAGTAGGTCGCGGTTGCGCAGAAAGTGCTCGCCTGCAAAGCGCGGCATGGTGCGGCGGATGTCCTTGGCATCCATGGCAGCCAGGTCCAGTTCCGGCCCGCACAGGAAACCACGTGCCACCGGGCTGAACGCAACAAAGGCAATGCCCAAGGCCTGACAGGCATCCAGCACGGCAATTTCTGGATTGCGGGTCCACAGGGAATACTCGGTTTGCAGGGCCGCAATGGGGTGCACCGCATGCGCACGGCGCAGAGTGTCAGCCGACACCTCACTCAATCCAAGGCTACGAACATAGCCTTTCTCGACCATGCGACCCATGGCCCCCACACTCTCTTCAATCGGCACTTTGCGATCCCATCGGTGCAGGTAGTACAGGTCAATCACATCCGTATTCAGACGCCGCAAGCTGTCTTCGCACTGGCGCATCAGCGTCTCAGGCCTGCCATCAATCACGCGCACTGGGCGACCATCGAAACGGGTAATTTCCATGCCGCACTTGCTGGACAAAACAATGTTCCGTCGATGCGCATGCAGTACCCGGCCCACGCGTTCTTCGTTCAGGCCCGCGCCATACAAAGTGGCGGTGTCCATCAGGGTGTATCCGGCGTCCAGCGCACCCAGAAGCACGCGCTCACCTTCTTGCTCACTGACGGGCGGGGCGTAAGCGTGGTCCAGATTCATGCACCCCATGCCGATGCTGCCAACCTGAAATTCCCCTAGCCTGCGCTTTTGCATATTCAAATCTCCATAGAAGGCCCACACCATACCGCAGCTTGTGAGCGAAGCCCCGAACCATCGGCGCTGAAAAACATTGGCACCCAACAACTCCATATCTCCAGCATGCTTATCGGTATCAGCCGTGTACTGCATTGCGGCCACCGGCATGGCCGCACAAACCCCGTGGGCAAGGTGCCTCGCGCCGAGCTATAAACCAGAAGCGTTCAAAATGTAGCCATTAATAGGAGAAAACCATGCCCACTGTTTACGATTTCGATGCGCTGCAGATTGATGGTAAAGAGATCGCCCTCAAGCACTTCAAGGGCCAGGTGATGCTGATCGTCAACACAGCCAGCGCCTGCGGCTTCACGCCGCAATTCGCCGGGCTGGAGGAGCTACACAAGCAGTACGGGGATAAGGGCCTGGCGGTGCTGGGTTTTCCCTGCAACCAATTTGGCGCCCAGGACAGTGGCAGTGACGCCGAGATCGCAGGCTTTTGTCAGCTCAACTACGGCGTCACTTTTCCGATGATGGCCAAGATAGAGGTCAACGGCAGTGGGGCACACCCGCTTTACCAGTGGCTGAGCAAAGAAGCGCCGGGCCTCTTGGGCAGCAAAGCCATCAAGTGGAATTTCACGAAATTTCTGGTCGGAAAGGACGGCGTGGTACTCAAGCGCTACGCGCCTACCGACACGCCCCAAAGCCTGTCCAAAGACATCGAAGCGGCGCTAGCCGCCTGAAGCCAGTCTTCATTCAGTGCCGAACTTGGTCTCGAACTGAATGCCGATTTTTTGCAGCAAGGGTGTTGGCAGCAAGCCACCGGCGCAGACGATGACTGCGTCGTTTTTGTAGCTCTGCTTCTGGCCATCGGCTTCGATGACCACTTCTTTTTCAGTAATCTCTTTGACCCCGGAGTTGAGCATCACCTTGATGCGTCCGGCCTTCTCGCCCTGCTCAAGCAGGGTGCGGTTCTTCTGCTTGACGCGCGAGAAAGCAGCGCTGCGATAAGACAGAATGACATGCGTGCCGGGTTGTTCGGAAATCGTGATGGCCGCTTCCAATGCACTGTCGCCGCCCCCCACCACCAGCACGGCTTGCCCTTTGTACTGCTCGGCGTCAATCAGTCGATAGACAACCTTGTGGGTCTCCTCGCCCGGCACATCCAGCTTGCGCGGCGTGCCGCGTCGACCCATAGTCAGCAACACGCTTTTGGTGACGTAGCCGCCCTTGTTGGTCTTGACCACAAAGCCGTCATCAGTTTTCTCAATGGCTTCCATGCGCTCGCGAAAGCTAATTTTCAAACCGGTCTTTTCGACCACGCCATTCCAGAATTCCAGCAGCTTTTCTTTTTGCACTTCGCCAAACTTCACGGTGCCGATGATGTCCAGCACCACTGGTGCAGTCATGGCGATCTTGTTGCGCGGGTAGTGATAGACGGATCCGCCCAGGGAGTCTTCCTGCTCGATCAACTTGTACTTGAGCTTGTGGTGCATGGAAGACAGGCCAGCCGACAATCCTGCAGGGCCACAGCCCACAATCACCACGTCGTATTCGGCCGAGCCACTGCCGCGCTTGCGCACCGAATTGATGGCCTGACGCCCCTGCTCTGCCGCCTTGCGGATCAAGCCCATGCCGCCCAACTCACCGGCGATAAAGATGCCTGGCACATTGGTCTCGAACTCGGTGCTGATATGGGGAATGTCGATACCCCGCTTTTCCGTGCCGAAGACCAGCTTGATGGCATCGAACGGGCAAGCAGCCAGACATGCGCCGTGGCCAATGCAGTGCGCCGCGTTGATCAGCACACCCTTGCCGTCGACGATGCCGATGGCACCTTCGGGGCAGACGGTGGTGCAAGAGCCTGATCCGATGCAGCGTATCGGATCAAAAATCGGATGCAGCGATGGCGGCTCGGCCAACCCGCTCTGGATGGACTCTTTCAGCAGAGACTTGTCCGTCTCGACCTTCTTTACATGCCGCCGTGAGTACAGCACGATGATCGCAAGGATGATCGCGGCGTAGAGGTAAAGATAGTTCATGGCTCCCTCAAAAAATGCAGCAGATCGCGCCTATGGCTTGACCGCTTCCTTGATTTCGATCTTCAGCCCACTGGTACCGACGTTGACCGGTGCCGATTGACCCGCCAAATCACCCGGCTGTGGCACGGCATTGCCGCTCTTGCTCACGCGCGCACCCACGATGACTTTGCTGGCTGTGGATAGAGCAGTCGCAGGAGACATGGCCATGCTGTCGTTCAGTGTAAAGGTGATTGGCAAATCCTTCACCTGTTTACGCATAATGGCCAGCGGCATACGCGAGCCCTCGGCGGCCCGGGCGAAAACAAAAACGGTGTCATCAGGCTGTGCCTGCTTGGCCAGGGATGCAGACAGGGTCACAGTGCCACTTACTGTGGCGTTGGCAGCAGCAGCCGGAGTCGCTGCGCCAGCCTTGGGTGCGGCATCCAGCGGCTTGGCTGCGGGGGGCAGACCAGCGAGGTTGCGGGCTTCGGCAATGGCGGGCTCCACTTGCGTTGCAAAGATATTGCCGGGTGGGCCAACCTGGACCAGTTTTTCCCAGAAGGTGATGGCGCTGGTGTAGTCCTTCTTGTTAAAGGCATAGGTACCGGCAAGATAGAGTGCCTTGAGATTCTTGGGGTCCAGGCGCAGCGCCCGGTCCACCAGTTTCATGGGCTCGCCTTCCAGATTGCTGTTGTTATTCACGGCCAGGGAGTCCGCGTAATCAGCCAGCAATGTGGGGTCATCTTTGCGCAAATTGGAGGCCTTCTCATAAGCCTTGAGCGCATCCGCATGGCGTCCCAGCACGCTGTAAGAACGGGCCAGCATGGACCAGCCTTCCACGTCGTCCGGCTTTTCCTTGAGCCGTTGCGCCAGTTTGTCCGTCATGGCTGCAATTTGGTCAGCACCGGTTGCGTGCGGCGCCGGTTTGCCATCAGCCGACAGCATTTGCGGCTGCTCGGCCTCGCCTTGTTGGGGCATAGGTCTGCCAATGAAGAAATAGCCTGCGGCGGCAATGGCCACCACGCCTACCGCTAGCCCTGCCAGCAGGAGGCCAGACGGCTTGACCGTGCCCGCAGCGGCGGCATCGGCGCTTGCTGCTGTAGCCGCTTTGCTTGAAGCTGCGGCTTTTGGCGTTGCCGCTTCGGGGGCACCGGTCAACACCAGATCCAAAATCTGACGCTCTAGTGCGCCCTTGCCTTCTTCGAACTTTTCGTCCGGCAATACACCGCTGGCATGCAGCTGCTTGAGTTGCGCCAGCTTTTGCTTCAGGGCTTCTATCGTGTTCGTCATGGTCTCAATTCTCGGTCAGTATCAGGAAACGGGTGGCTTTTGTTCCACCTCGGGCTCATCAGCATCAAAACGATCAGCAGGCATGCGGCTACGTCGGCGCAGCATCAGCACCAACATCAACAGCCCCAGCACCAGCATCACGCCCGGGCCGACCCAGAGCAACATGGTGGTGCTCTTGAAGGGCGGGCGGTACAGCACGAAGTCGCCATAGCGCTCGGTCATGTAGTCGGCAATCTGTTTGTCGGTCATGCCTTTTTGCAGCATCTCGCGCACCTGCTGGCGCAAGTCCACGGCCAGGTCTGCATGCGAGTCAGCGATGGTTTGGTTTTGGCACACCAGGCAGCGCAACTCGGTCGTAATGGTCAGCATGCGGGCTTCCAGCACAGGATCAGCCACCGCCGGTGCAGCCTCATTGGCGTTTGCTACCGACAGGCCAAATACCAGAAATAGCATGGCCATCCATGCAGTGGCGACGCGACGCAGTGTGTGAGCCGCAACTTCCCGCTGGGCCGCCCCAAGGGAAGTTAGCCCCCTTGGGGGGCAGCGACCCGCGCAGCGGTGGAGCGTGGGGGTCATACTCCGGCCTCCTTCTGCAACTGTTGTACCAGCGGGATCAGCTTGGTCTGAATCGCCTCGGGGGTAAAAGGCCCGATCTGCTTGTAGCGGATCACACCCTTGGCATCAATCAGAAACGACTCTGGAACGCCATACACGCCGTAGTCAATGCCAACACGGCCATCGCCATCGAACAGTGAGGCCTCGTAGGGATTGCCAAAAGTGGCCAGCCACTTCATGCCGGCCATGCGGTCGTCTTTGTAATTCAGGCCATAAATCGGCAGCATCTTCATGCGTCCGAATTCGACCAGCAAAGGATGCTCTTCGCGGCAAGCCACACACCAGGAAGCAAACACGTTGAGCAACCAGACCTTGCCCAGCAGGTCATCGCGCTTGATGGTGATGCCGGGGTTGTCCAATTGGGTCAGTCCGAATGCCGGCGCCGGTTTGTTAATCAATGGCGAGGGCACCTCGCGCGGGTCCAGGCTCAGGCCCTTCATCAAAAAACCGACCAACCCCAGGAAGATCGCCAGGGGCAACAAAAACTTCAGGTATTTCATATTTGATCTCCGCCGTGACGAACGTGGGGGCTCAAAGACTGCTCTCCGCAGGGCCGCCCCAAGGAGGGCAAAGCCCCCTCGGGGGGCAGTGAGTACACACAGTGACGAACGTGGGGGCTCATACTGCCACTCCCGCCTTACGCCGGTAGCGGCGGTCGGTCACAGCAAGGAAGCCTCCAAAAGCCATGACCAGACAACCACCCCAGATCCAGTCAATAAACGGCTTGACGTAGACCCGCACAATCCAGGCTCCGCCTTCGACTTCTTCACCCATGGACACATACAGATCGCCCGTCAGACCGGGGGCAATGGCAGCCTCGGTCATCGGATTTTGCTGCACGCGGTAGACACGCTTCTCGGGGCTGAGTTGGGTGATTTTGCTGCCATTGCGCGAAATTTCAATGTCTGCACGGGTCGCATCGTAGTTGGGGCCCTGAATTTGCTTCACGCCCTTGAAGGTGAACGCGTAGCCGCGCACGGTGGTACTGTCGCCCACGCTCATCTTGACATCGCTCTCAACCTCATAGGTCTTGACCATGGTGACACCCAGACAAAACATGGCCACACCGATGTGCGCAACCATCATGCCGACCAAGGCACGCGGAATCTGGCCAGCCTTGCGGCGGATTTCGGCAAAGCCTTTACCCTCGGGGCGCACGCGCTCCCAGATGTCGGTTGCCACTGAACTGACAATCCAGTAGGCCATGAGCAGGCCCAAGCTGGCCAACAAATGAATGGAGCCGGCGAGCCACCCCGTCAATAAGGCCATAACCACGGAAACACCTGCCGCCCACTTCAGACGACTCGCCAGATCAGGCACCGAAGTTTCCTTCCAGCGCGCCATCGGACCCACGCCCATCAAGAAAATAGTCGGCACCATGAGAGGCAAAAAGACCGAATCAAAGTACGGCGGGCCGACAGAAATCTTGCCCATTCCCAAGGCATCCAGCAGCAGCGGATACAAGGTGCCCAGCAGCACCACAGCGGCAGCCACCATAAACAAGACATTGTTTGACAGCAGCGCTGTTTCTTTGGAGAACAGGGCAAAGCGTGCGCCCAGGCCCACGGTCGGAGCGCGCCAGGCAAATAGCGTGAACGAGGAGCCGATAACGATGGTCAGGAAGGCCAGAATGAAAAGACCCCGGCGCGGGTCCGTCGCAAAGGCATGCACCGAGGACAACACACCCGAGCGAACCAGGAAGGTGCCCAGCAGCGAGAACGAGAAGGCCAGAATAGCCAGCATCACGGTCCAGTTCTTAAAGCTGCCACGTTTTTCGGTGACGGCGAGCGAGTGGATCAACGCGGTGCCCAGGAGCCAGGGCATGAGCGAGGCGTTTTCCACCGGATCCCAGAACCACCAGCCGCCCCAGCCCAGTTCGTAATAAGCCCAGGCGCTGCCCATGGCGATACCGACGGTCAGGAACATCCAGGCCACTGTCGTCCAGGGGCGCGTCCAACGTGCCCAGGTGGCATCCAGATTGCCACCGATGAGCGCGGCAATTGCGAATGAGAAGGCTACACAGAAGCCCACATAACCCATGTACAGCGTGGGCGGGTGGAACACCATGCCCGGATCCTGCAGCAGGGGGTTCAAGTCGCGACCATCGGCGGGCACCGGGAACAGGCGATCAAACGGGTTGGAGGTAAGCAGCATGAAGAGCAGAAAGCCCACGCTGACCAAGCCCATGACGGCCAGGATTCGGGCCAAAACTTCACGCGGCAAGTGGCGGCTGAACAGGGCCACGGCCACCATCCAAACGACCAGCATCTGCACCCACAACAAGAGCGAGCCTTCATGTCCGCCCCAGAAACCGGCAACCTGGTATTGCAACGGCAAGTGGGTGTTGGAGTTGGAGGCGACATACATCACCGAAAAGTCGCTGGTAACAAAGGCGTACATCAGGCAAACCGAGGCCAGCGAGACCAGCACGAACAGAAGGTAGGTTGCTGGCCTGCCGATGGCCATCCAGTCCGCGCGCCCGCGTGCTGCACCAGCCATCGGTATCACGCCGATTGCCAGCGCCGTGCCCATTGCCAGCCAAAGTAGAAAGTGTCCAATTTCAGGAATCATGTTTATTTGCTCATAACGATGGATGCAGCCGTCTTTTGATTGCTCTTGGCTGCGTTTTTCAGAGCTTCCGCCGCTTCAGGCGGCATGTAGTTTTCGTCGTGTTTGGCCAGCACTTCTTTGGCCACAAAGACGCCGTCCTGCAGCTTGCCCTGCGCGAC
>CANFNO010000094.1 GCA_947447845.1 Burkholderiales bacterium
CGCTCAAATTCCATATGTTCGTTAAGGCGCAGAAACACTTCCGTCAGGCGCCCGGTCATTTCACCGACCCGCACCATTGAGATATAAAAAGCGCCAAACAAATCCTGATGCCGCGCCAGTGCCGCCGACAACTCGCGCCCTTGGTCCAGGCTTGCGCGTATGTCCTTGAACAAGTCCACCATGGCCGGTTTGCTGGCGGAAGACTGAAGGCCGGCAAAGGCGCGCAGTATCGGCACGCCGGCCTTGTTGAGGGTGTACATCTGACGCGAAAAGATCAGGATGTCGTCGATCACCACGGGTTTGCGGTTGAGTCGGGCCAGCAGGCCTTCGCCCTGCTCTACCTTGGCGGCCTCTGCAAGCGCAATGTGCACCGGGGCAATGCCAATCGCCAACAGCTGATCGGCCACACCCCCTTCGGTCATGGCCTCCAGTTCACCGGTGGCAACTTCACCCCGGTTATTGCGTCCGCGCCAGGCATAGGTAGCCATGCCACTTAGACCTGCGGATCCGCAGCGTCGATTTCAAACCCGATGCGCATAGCCTCGGACAGCGAGGTACGCCCCTGGCGCACCAACTCCAATGCGTGAAAGGGCATGGTCTGACCCTTCATGCGGTCTCGTGCGGTACGCATGAACTCGGCCGGATCGGCCTTGGAGGCCAGTTGCGTGAGCAAGGCATCCATCTCAAACAATTCGTAGACACCTTGGCGCCCGGTGTAGCCCGTGCCATTGCAGACCGAGCAACCCAGGCCCCGCTTGGGTTGCAGCGAGTCACCCGCAGCCAGCATGCCAGTCAGCCAGTTCTGCTCTTGGGGCGTCGGGCTATGCGGGGCGCTGCACTCACGGCAGTTCAGTCGCACCAGACGCTGGGCGATCACACCCTGCAAAGAGGTGGACACCATGAAGGCCGGGACGCCCATATCGAGCAAGCGAAACGGTGTGCTGATGGCATCACGCGTGTGCAAAGTGGACAACACCAGGTGGCCGGTGATGGCAGCCCGCAGCCCGATTTCGGCGGTTTCGGCATCGCGCATTTCACCCACCAAAATCACGTCCGGGTCTTGCCGCAAGCAGGAGCGCAGCACCTTGGCAAAGGTGAGCTCGATCTTGTCATTCACCTGCACCTGTGTGAGACCGGGCAGACGGTATTCCACCGGGTCCTCCACGGTAATCACCTTGAGTTCTGCCGCATTAACTTCGGCCAGCGCCGCATACAAAGTGGTGGTCTTGCCTGAGCCTGTGGGCCCGGTCACCAGCACCATGCCGGAGGTGCGTCCGAGCAAATCCCTGAAACGCCGCAGCATATCCTCGGGCATGCCAATGCTGTCCAGGCGCCGCATGCCCGAGCCCTGTACCAGCAGTCGCATCACTGCGGACTCGCCATAGTTGGTGGGCAAGGTGGACAGCCGCACATCAATGGTGTGGTCTTTCAGCCGGACGCTGAAGCGCCCGTCTTGGGGCAGTCGCTTTTCGGAAATATCCAGACCGGCCATGAGTTTCAGGCGTTGCGCCAGGGCGCCGCCAATGCGCTTGTCAGCTTGGGTTTGGACCTGCAGCACACCATCCACCCGCACCCGGATTTGCAGGCTGGTTTCCTGCGGCTCGATGTGCACGTCAGAGGCACCCACTTGCATGGCGTCTTCAAACAATGACTGCAGCAAGCGCACCACGGGTGCGCCTTCAATGCCCACGGTGGCGGTGAGTTCACCAAAGTCCACCGCATCGCCCAGATCTCTTTCCAGCGCACGCGCCAAGCCACTGATTTCTTCCGTGCGTCGGTAGAGGCGGTCAAAAGCAGCCGCCAGTTGCCCCTCTGGCACTGCTGCGATCGCGATGTTGCGCTTGAGGATGCGGGTGAGTTCGTCGTAAGCAAAAAGGTCCAGCGGGTCGGCTAGCGCCACTAGCAACACATCGCCCTTGTCCTCCAGCGCCAAGGCCTTGAAGCGCCGTGCCATGGCTTCCGGCAGCAGTTTGATGACATCGGCCCGAAAGGGAAAGGTCTTGAGGTTGACAAAGGGAATGCGCAGTTGGCGGGCCAGTCCGTTGGCCAACAGTTCTTCGGTAATGACGCCGGTCTCAATCAATAGACGCCCGACCTTTTTGCCGGTGGTGCGCTGCAAGTCCAAGGTTTGCTGCAATTGCTCTTGCGAAATGAGCTTCTGCTGAACCAGCACATCACCCAGGCGCAGCTTCTCGGGACGACCCGGTACGGGGCGCGGAGCTTCAGGTGCGGTGGGCTTGCCAAGCGCTGTGGCTGCCATGTTCATGCGCTGTTCCTTTTGCGTGTATCAAAAAATGATAGCACGCGCATCAGGGCACCTCATAGGAAGCCGACAGACTTCGCTCCACATAGCCTATCGATCCTGGCGTGCCCCTGCCTGCAACCGACTGAAAGCTAAAAACTACAACGGTCGTGGCACCCTCCAAATACGTGCTGCGTGTGCACCCAATCGTCAGCGTGAATGTGGCTCCGGTATCCACCGTGGTTGGAGGCGAGGACGGGCAGGCAGACGAATTCAGGACCACGGCGGAAAGCGCCCACTCCAGCCCGGCCCGTGCTGCCCAATAGGCACGTGTGCTCTGAATGTCCTGTGCGGAAGTCAGTTGCTGCGTGTTGGAAAAAGTCAGCATAAAGGCGCCCATGGCGGCCAACACCGTCATCAAGATAATCGCGGCGATCGCGGCAAAACCGGACTGACGACAAGTTGCTCGGTTCATGGCGTGTTGTTCACATGAATTTCCTGCTGCAACTGGACCGATTCGCTGCTGTTGTTGTTCTTGATATTCAGCACGATGCGAACCTGCGCATTACGCGCAAGGTCGTTTCCGCTGAAATCGAAGTAGCAGGAGCCCAGGTTGCTCGCGATGACGGCGCCAGTGGCCGGGCAACTGCTGGTGAAGCCGGTGGAGGTCACGGTGCGATACAGCTTTCCGGCGCTGCAAACGTAGGACACGATGTGCTCACCTGCCGGAATGACGGCAAAACGGTTGCTGCCGGACGCCAAAGGAAAGATCTTGCTGGTGATCGTGATGGGGCTCTCCCATCCGTTCAACGGCGTGGTGTTCTGGACCTCGGTCCCCAGCGCCGTCACAGCGCTGGTATTGTCCTGGTTATAGGCATCGGCACCCGGAACGGTTGGCCCGAGGTTGTAAACCGCAATCACGTCGTTCACCGCAATGCGCTGGTCCACGGGCAATGCGCTGTTCTGACCCAGCATATTGAAACCGGTGCTGGCAACACCGATATTCAATGCGGCAGCGGTTCCATCGGCGCGGTAGCGGCCACCCGTCTTGGTCGGGATGAATTCCAGACACTGGTTGGCTCCCGCGCTACTCGGTGTGCGCAGGCTGTTGGGCAAGGCCTTGTGTACATCGCGCTCCATGCGCCGAAAAACAGTGTCGACCACATCGGTGAGGGCTGCGCGTCTGGCCACCGCAAAATAAGCATCAATTGGCCCGCGCAAAAAGACTGCGGAAATGCTGCTGACAATGCCCAGGATCACAATGACCATGACCAGTTCCACCAGCGAAAAGCCGATCTGGCGAGTGCGCGCAGACATGCTGGCTCGACTCATCAATAGCTCCCCCGGTACGCGACCAACGACACCACGTTTCCACCGGGGCCGGTCACAAATACCTCGACTCGAAGCACAGGGACCACTCCCAGCGTGGCTGGCGTCACGCTCACGGCAGGACTGATGTTGTAGGCGGTGAGGCCCGGTACCGCTGTAAGCGTGCTGTCCACAATTCCCGCGGTGGTCAGGTAGCCTTGATAGTCGCCGACGCTGTCATACAAATTGCGCGGGCCGCTTCCGGCGTAACCCAAAACAGTGCTCCCCGTTGGCTTGCTGTAGGCCTTCAGCAAGATTTCTTCAAGCAGCGACTGCGCAATAGCCAGGGACTGTTTGCGCATCAGCGGGTCGGCGCTGGACTTGACTATGGTGGTGGACACCGACTGGATACCCGCCAGGCTTGCCCCGACCACGACGATGAAGAAGATGAGTTCAATCAGCGTAAATCCGGCCTGGCGCTTACTCATGAACTTACTCATGGATATACCCGGTACTGGACTCAATGGTGATCGTGTTTGCGGCGCCACTCACCTGCAACACCTGCAAGGCCTGCGCAGTGCCACTGGAAGTAATGGGTTCACCCAGACTATTGAAGTTGAAAGCGGTGGGCAGTGCACCCGAGCCTGCTATCCCCACGCTGATGCCACTCTTGGCATTCAGCACGACTGGCGATTCACCCTGCGGTCCGACCAGGGTTGCGGGGCTGGAACAATCGAAAGTGCCGGCAACAGACGCAATCGACAAGGTGACCGATGTCGAACTGAAACTCACGCAAACGGTACGGCGCTGCGCCACAGCAGTCTTCTGGGCAAAACGCAAATAGGCCAGCGTCTGGTCGTGAAAGCCACGACCGTTAAAGGCACTGACACCCACGATTTTGGGCACCGCAACTGCCGCGAGTACACCCATCACCACCATCACCATGACCAGTTCGATCAGCGAGAAGCCTGATTGCCAAGCTGCCCCGCGGCGCAGCGAGCGCGCGGGAACCGGAACTGATACGGCCTCTGAAATTTTCACCCTCTTGCCTCGCCTTAGGTATGTCATTTCAAACATTAGACACTAGCTTTTCCGCTTTGCTGAGTTTCATTGGATCAGTAGCGTATGGGTTCCCGGCGTAACGCCTCAATAGTTTTCCCGCCGGTAGATTAACGGAGACTTGAACAAACCGAATGTTGCTCTTGCGCCTGATGTTGGCGCTATCGGCAAGTAAATGGGCATGCCGGAAAGTGACAGGCTGTAACTACAGGCGGCAGCTGCAGTAAGCGAAATCGATCGCACGCCCGAAGCGACTGCTGCAATGGACGGGTTGTTGACCGAGACACAATTTACGGGGCCCGTCACTTTGGTTGAGGCGAGGTTACCGGTGGGCGAAAGCGCACTGTTGAAAGTCACCGTGCTGTCGGTGGTGCTGGTGATCCAACCGGTGTTGGTGTAGAGCTGAACCGTGATGGGCAATAACAAGGGCAACAACTCGGATCCATACATATTGGCAATGTTGATGCGGCCACTAGCCGCCTTGAGACCTGACTCGTTGGAAGTCACTTGCAAGGATGTGACGCTATCTCCACCAACTGCTTCGGCGGCGCGTATATAGACGTCGGTCGGTAGCAAGAGCGTCGGCAAAGTGGTGCCATAGCTGGCCGTGGTGGTGCTCGCTACCCCATTTGCAAAAGCGGTGCTGGCAAGCGAAGCGCCGGTCATGACGCCACCGCCCGGGTTGGCTGTTGCGCCGCCCTTGGCATTCCACGTGCTCAAAGTAGTCGCCTTGGCAAAGCTATTTTGGTAATTGGTGGTTGTGCCACCCGCAGCATTCTTTGCCGTGACTTGCACGCCAAATGGTTGATTGGAATACACAAACCCGCTAACACTGGGTGCAGCGTTGACAGGGCAGGTAAATCCGACTGGGCAGCCAATGGGCGTTGTCGGACTGCTTCCCGCAAGAATTGCAGTGTCAAAGTGGTCAGGAATAAAGCGACCCAAGGCGGCCGATGCCGTGCCGATGTTGCAGCCAACTTTACCGCTGACGGGCGTGTCAGAGAAGCCGCCCGAAACGCAATCACCAGCGGCACTGTCCACCAATGTGAAGGACGGATTGGACGCGTCGTACAGAGCGCCCGCAGCCAGATACAAATAGCCCACTTCGCTGTAGCTTGCGTTGACTGCGGCCGCGTTCAAAACCAGGGTGCTGGGCGTAAGCGTTCCCACCGTGCCACCCGATTGCTGGGTCGACACATTGGTGGTGAGCTGTGCGGTCAGCTTGCTAAGGTCCTGCGCCAAAGTAGGCGTGTAATTGGTGCCAGCACTGGCCGTGGCTTGCAAGGTGAATGTGGCGCCCGCTTCGATGGGATTGGCCGTTCCGGCAGACGGCGGCGTTGCCATCGCGGGACTGGTGGACAAGGTTGAGGTGGGCGGCCTGATAGCAAAGTTGTCCAGTGAACATCCCTTCACGCCGTTGTTATCCGTCGCACGACAACGCACGTTCTTATAGGCGTTGGGTACGGTAAAGCTGATTGATTGCCTGCCCTGCTGAGTCGGCTGATTGGCCTGGGTAAACGAAAGCTGTTGCGACGCAACTGCTGGAGACAACTGAGGGTAAGACGCGCATGCGACGGCGCTTGTGCTATCCACCAATTCGACGGTGACGGTTTTATTGGCGTCTGACGCGTAGGCGCCCAGCACAGCGCCGCTTGATGCGCGTGCCATCACGTCGAAGTTGAAAGCAGTGCCCGCCAATTTCGTATAGAGGCGCCCAGTGCCTGGATTGGAATCAGCTGCCACGGCGGCGTTGGAAACGGTCTCGGTGCAATTGAAGTCTGCCACACAGGTGGCGCTGCTGGTCACGAAAGCACAGGATGTAGACCCGCCAAAATTGCAGGTGGTTGCCCCCGCCAGTGCCGGTGTTGTGGTGGTATTGAACGTCGTGGTGCCGGTTGCGATAAAGCTGATGGGCGTAATGCTGGCCGTGCTGGTGCCAGCGGATATGGTGAATGCGCCCAGGTTGGGGATGGACGCAAGGTTGCCGCTCTGTGTCAGCGTTCCTGCGGTCAGCCCGGCGGTGTAGGCGGTCGTCTCAGCGGCGTCTGCCCAGGCTTTAATTGTCAGCGTGTTGTTGGCGCATGTGCTGCCAACGGCAGGTCCCTGAATCTGATAGTGGTTGGGTGGTGCAATGCATGCCGTGTTGCTCACCGCCACGTTGCAGTTGGCCGAAACAACGGTACCCGCAACGTTGGTGCAAACCAAATTTCCTGACGCGGTTACGGCAGCTTGCAAGCCCAACGTTGCTGTGCCCGAGCTTCCAGATGGCCAGGTCAGGTTAACTGTTTGCAAGGGCGCTGACGGCTGAATATTGAAACTGGACGGGCTGATATTGACAGTAGCGGCACCCACGCCAGTCACATAGATCGCAGCATTGATGATTTGCGTGCTGACGATATTGCCGGCCGGACAGGGCGACGTGGATACCGAGCAAGCCAGGACCGTGACCGGGTCCGCGCACAAGGTCGCCGTATCCGCTTTGCGAATCTCGTAGTGGTTCACCGTCGGTATGGCCGCACAGTTGGCTGCTGCGGAATCCCAGGTGTACAAATAGGATTGGTTACTAAGCGATGTCGACTGGATATTCGCCAAGGCGTTGCACCCGCCCCCCGGGTATTGCAGCCCGATGCGCAACAGCGCATTGCTTGCAAGAATTTGCAGCGTTCCATACGAATACACGATCTGGCCGGTTGACCAGAGTTGTATTTGCATGTTCACTGGATTGCTGGGCGCCGCGTAGTAACCCACGTTTTTCAGTTGGATGACCAGCACCTGCGCGCCAGACACGGTGACTACCTGGTACTGGAAGAAACTGGCGTTGGCGGGCTGGGTTGGGTCGTTGTTTGCGAGCACATTGACCTTGCTGGCGTTCTTTATCAAATCGGCCCAGAACGGCATGAGTGCGGGCTGTCCCTGAACTCCGAATGCATTGGTCGGCAGTGCTACGGGCGTATAGGTGGAGGTCCCCTGCGCCGTCGCGGTACTGGTGCCACCCGCGGCCACGGTCTCGAAGAAGATGACCCCGTTGCTCGACATGCTCCAGTTGTTGTAAGCAACACCGGCGAAGGTGAAAGTAAAGCCAATGGGCAAGACCTTTGAAGCACAGTCATCACACGCAACATAGGCTGATGGAAGACCGGTCGCATTGCCAGCGGCCCAGACGACTTGCGGCGCGCTCGGGCTGATGGCCAATTGCGGATACGCCGTGGTAATACTAGGTGTGTAGCCAGCGGCTTGGGCATTGGATAGGCAGGCAAGGGCAAGCAAGAGGGCAAGCAATTGGCCCAGCATCAGCGCTTCTAGAAGCGACCTTATTCTTGTTGCAGTTAGGACAATGTGCTCCTGCCAAATCATGGATCGGTCAGCAAAAATAATTCGGATTGTGCATTGTCAGCCTTCAATCAACCGTATCGGACGATAGAAACAAAAAAGCCCCGTGGATAGGGGCTTTTAGGGATTTTGGCGGAAACGGAGGGATTCGAACCCTCGATGAGGCTCTACACCCCATACTCCCTTAGCAGGGGAGCACCTTCGGCCACTCGGTCACGTTTCCTGGCAGAGCAAATTATCGCACGACTTTGGTCTGGTTCTCAGGCAATGGTCTGGTCAAGGTCAAATGCCTTGTGCAAGGCGCGCACGGCCAA
>CANFNO010000095.1 GCA_947447845.1 Burkholderiales bacterium
AACCCGCCGCGTTCGGCCCCACCACGAGCAAGCCGTCTTCTTCGAAAAGCGCCTGTGGCGGCCCCTCGCTGTGGGGGGCAAACCAAAGTAGGGAGGCGCGGTAGGCTTTCATGGGCAAGAGCTTAATGGCAGTGCGCCCCGATTACATAGCCGGGCGCAGATAAGTCCTATGTGCTGTGGCTTATCTGCAGCACACCGGGCCAGCCCTTTAGTGGCTGATCTTGCCCTGCACCCCGGCGACCAGCCAATTCATGCCCAGGATCTTTTCGTCGCTCAAGGTTTCCCCCTTGGCGATGACGACCTGCCCTTCGTTATCACGCACCGTTTCTTTGGCTTGGAATGGCAGCAGCTTGCCCTGGGCCATGGCCTTCTGCGCGTTCAAAACCTCGGTTTGCACCGCCTTGGGCACTTTGGGGCCGAAGTCGCCGACGCGGATCATGCCTTCCTTGACTCCACCCCACACCGCACCGGATTTCCAGCTGCCGTCCAGCACGGCTTTTGCACGCGCGGTGTAGTAGTCGCCCCAGCGGTGGGTGACGGCTGCGATCTGCGCATCAGGCGCCACGCTGCGCATGTCGGAATGGTAGGCAATGGCCATCTTGCCGCGTTCTTGCGCGGCAGCCATCACCGCGCTGGAGCCGGTGTGGAAGCTCACCACATCGACGTTTTGGTTGAACAGCGTCATGGCGGCATCGCGCTCGCGTGTCGGGTCAAACCAAGCGTTCAGCCAGACCACCTTGACCTCGGCCTTGGGGTCGACCGAGCGCATGCCCAAGGTAAACGCGTTGATGCCTTGCAACACCTCGGGGATGGGAAAGCCGGCCACGTAGCCCGCCAGATGGGTTTGCGTCATGCGCCCGGCGACGATGCCGGCCAGGTAGCGGCCTTCGTAATAGCGCGCATTGGCCACTGCCACGTTGGGTGCCGTCTTGTAGCCGGTGACGGACTCGAATTTGACGTTCGGAAACTCTTGCGCCACCTTCAGCGTGGGCTCCATGTAGCCAAAACTGGGCGTGAAGATCAGGGTGTTGCCTTGCTGGGCCAGGTCTCGAATCACGCGCTCGGCGTCCGGCCCCTCGGCCACGTCTTCCACAAAGGTGGTTTGCACGCGTTTGCCCAGAGCAGCTTGCACGGCCCGGCGCCCTTCTTCGTGCTGGCGTACCCAACCGGTATCGGCCAGCGGCGCGACATAGACAAAGCCAATTTTGAGCGGCTTTGCAGGGTCTGCAATCTTGGCTGGAGTTTGAGATAAAGCACCCAGGGGTGCGAGCGAAATGCAACAAGCGGCCACGGTTGTGGCGGCGAGGTTTTTAAACATGGTAGTCCTCTACATGGCTCTGAAACACAAAAAATAAGGCCCGCCAGAGCAGCGGGCCTTGGGCGTATTTTAGTCGCTTTGCCAGGACGGCATTTCCGCTTGCCATAGATCAAGGGAACAGCACAAAACTGCCCTTATGCTGCGCAATAGATGTTGTTGCCAAATCCGGCATGGGAAACGCCGGAGTGTCAGCGTGCCACGCGCCGTTCGACAGCCTCTTGAAATATAAAAGCATGCCCGCGAAACACTCCATTTCACTCCGGCTCAAAGTAGGCCTGACGCTCTGCCTGGTGCTGTCCGTAATTTGGATCATTACGCTGGTGGACCTGGACAGCTTCCAAGCGAATGAAAAGCGCGTTGTCGAGCAAACCACGATTTTTCAATCCCAGGCGTTTGCCGAGAACACGCTGGCAACATTGCACCGCATCGACGACACCTTGCTGGATCTGGGCGATCACTGGGTAGACGAACCGGACACATTTGCAGCAAAAGTCGGTGCCAAGCAACGCCAAATGTCGGGTTTGATTTTTGAGGTGCTGGTTTTTAATGTGCAAGGCAAGCTGCTGTTTTCCAGCAAGGATGCGTCAAGCACAACGCTTGGTTTTGACAGCGCCAACTTCCCGGATGGATTTGACGGACGCGACGACCGGCATTTGCATATCAGCAAACCCATTCGGCATGCGGACCCTGCTGCCCCCTGGATCATCCAATTCGGCCGGGGGGCACCCCTGTCCACCGGGCCCAGTGCGGTTATCGTGCTCTACACCTTGCCCACCGTCTTTGCGCCATTCAACGATGATTTGAATCTCAACAGCCGGGACTCGACTTCCATCGTCATGACCTCCGGCGACTTTCTCATTCGCCAACCGGACAACGCCAACGCCATGGGGAAATCCATTCAAGGGGCACCCTATCTGGCGCCCTTTTCGCCCGGATCAGGGCATTTCCAGCGCCTCTCACCGGTCGATGGGGTGGACCGCATCTTTGGCTATTTCCGCATCCCCGAATATGGCCTGAACTTTGTGGTCGGTCGTGATTCATTCAGCGCACTGCAGGGTTACCGCGAGCATCGCGCAAAAATTATCTATCGCGCCTTGATCGTGAGCGCGTTTGCCGCCGCCATGCTGTGGCTGGTCTTCCATGCTTTGGCCGCGCGTGAGGCGGCGCACAAGCGTCACGATGAAACACAAGCCATGCTGCGCGCAGCCATCGACACGCTGGGCGAAGGCTTTGTTATTTTTGATAGCAACGACCGACTGGTGTATTGCAATGAGCGGTTCGGCAGCTACTACCCGGCCATCGCAGACTTGTTTGTCCCGGGCTGCCGCTTTGAAGATGTTCTGCGCGAAGGCATCCGGCGCGGCCAATACCGGATCGCGCCGGGCACCGAGGAGGTCTGGGTTGCCGAGCGCATGCACCACCACCACAACCCGGGCGCAGGCTTTGCCCAGCACCTCAGCGACGGACGATGGCTGCGCGTGCGCGAGCAAAAGACGGGCGACGGTTTGATCGTGGGCTTTCGCATCGACATCACCGAACTCTATGAGGCCAAGGAGGCGGCGGAGGCAGCCAACCGGGCCAAGAGCGAATTTCTGGCCACGATGTCACACGAGATTCGTACCCCCATGAACAGCATTCTGAGTTTGACGCAGTTGCTGCGTCTTCCAGGCGTCGAAGCCGGTGATGTGCAGGCCTACGCCGGCATCATCCACAACGCGGGTCGCACGCTGCTTAATCTGCTCAACGACATATTGGACTTCTCGAAAATTGAATCCGGCAGTCTGGACCTCGAATCCATTCCGCTGCTGCCCGAACAAATCGTGGACGAAATCAACTCGCTCTTTTTGCAGACGGCGCAGGACAAGGGTTTGCAGCTGAAATCGCTCTGGACTGGCCCGGTGGGCCAACTCTACCGGGGGGACCCGCATCGCTTGCGGCAAATGATCAGCAATCTGGTGGGCAATGCCATCAAGTTCACGGAGCGCGGTCACATTGGCATTGCCGGACGCGAGGTCAGTCGCGCCGATGGCATGGCTGTGCTGGAGTTTGCCGTCACCGACACAGGCGTTGGCATCGCCCGGGACAAGCAGCAGCATCTGTTTCAAGCCTTCCGTCAAGCCGATAGTTCGACCACGCGTGAGTTCGGTGGCTCGGGGCTCGGACTCTCGATTACACGCCGCCTGGCGCAACTCATGGGCGGCGAAGCGGGATTGGCAAGTGTTGTGGGCAGCGGCTCCACCTTCTGGTTCAGGGTTCAGTTGGAGATTCTGGATTCCAGCCTGGAGGCCTATCACTCGCGCCCGCTGTCTTTGGATGAAGAATATGCCCACGCCATTTCCCGGCATCTGACGGGGCAAATCCTGGTGGTAGATGACAACTCCGCCAACCAGACCGTGATCAAGGCCATTCTGGGCAAATTGGGCCTGCAATGCGAAACAGTCGACGATGGCAGGAAGGCGGTGGCGCGGGTGAAGGAACTTCCCGCCTTGGATCTCGTCCTCATGGACTGCCAGATGCCGGTCATGGATGGCTTTGAGGCCACCCGCCAGATACGCCAGTGGGAAGTGGAAGCGCAACGGCCGCATCTGCCCATCGTGGCACTGACCGCCGGTGCTTTTGAGAAGGATAGACAGCGCTGTATGGAGTCGGGCATGGATGACTTTCTAGCCAAACCGGTGGATATTCACCGGGTCATCGAAGTCCTGAATCAGTGGCTGGATGCTGCACGCATCGCCCGCAAGCGGCAGGCGGACCATGCAAGTGAGCAGACGTCCGGCATGCCAAGCCCCGCGCCCTTGCCGAAGTTTGACACGCTGGACCTCGACACACCGTTGCAGCAAGTGGGGGGTGACCCGCAAACACTGGTGACGGTGGCCGGGATTGTGGCGCAGCAGATCCGCGAAGACTTGCCGGTGCTGGAGCACTTGTGTGCCTCCCGGGACTGCGAGGCGCTCGCCAAGGCCTGTCACAGGCTCAAGAGCAGCCTGTCGTCCATAGGCGCGCTGCCAGCGCACAACGCGTGCGTCGCCCTGGAAATTCTGGCCCAAAGCGATGCCACGGATCACTTGCCAGAGGCCATGAAACTCCTACGCACCGCACTGACGCAAACCCTGCCGGACCTGGACCAACTTGCGGCCTATCAAACAACTTGAAGCGAGAACCATTGTGGACATTGACTACGAAAAAAAGCTCAGATTTCTGGTGATTGACGATGTGCCGGTGTACCTGTTCCTGATGGAGTCCGGTATCAAAAAGGTCAACCCCTTCATTCAAATGGATAGCGCATCCACCGTCGAAGAAGCCATGGAAAAGCTCTCAACGGAGAATTACAACGCCGTGATTTCGGACTGGAATATGCCCGAAGGCGGCGGCGAGGCTTTGCTCAAATGGATGCGCTCCAGACCGCACTTCCGCAAGGTGCCGTTCATCATGATTTCCGGCAAGAACCAGAACGAAGACATCATCGAGGCCTTTATGCGCCTGGGCGTGGACGCCTATGTCGTCAAGCCCTTCAACCACCGCGACCTTTATGAAAAAGTGATGGGCGCCATTGCCAATCGCAGTCTGCCGCCCAGCAACTAAAGCCTGCCCAAAGTTCGGGCCACTTTGGCGCTACGAAGGCGCAGAAGGTGGCGACAACCAGGCAAGCAATTGCTGGTAGACCTCGGGGCTGTTGAGCAAATCCCAATGGTTGGCGCCCGTCACCACCTGCTTGTGGCTGTCCGGCACGGATAGTGCCAACTCAGCACGCGCGTGCTCTCCCAAAGCGCTGGCCAGAGGCACCAGGCCATCGCCGATCCAGGCGTTGCGCGCATGGTCCGTGCGCTGCGCCTGCACGGCTGCCACCAGAAAGGTTTGAACGCCCGGCGGCAACGGGGTGGGCAGGCGTTCATCGACTTTCTGATCGTGCTTGCGGTGAGCCGACCAATCAGCTTGCTGCACGTTGCCGAAGCGCAAGTCGGCAATACCGGCGCTACGTGCTTTGCCCAAACGGGCGAAGGGCGCCAGATACGGGCTTTGGCCCAACAGGCTATCGATCAATTGGCCGCCACGCTCCAGCGGAGCGCCGTGGTGCGGGGTGCCCAGGCACACCAACTGACGCAAGGTGCTTAGCCAATTCAGACCCGCAGCCTGTGCGTGGTGGCAGGCGCTGCGTGCCACCAAGCCGCCCATGCTGTGGCCGATGATGACCAACTCCTCGACCGGAACCGGCCACTGCTCAATCAGCGTTTGCATTGCCTTTGAAAACATCTCCCCGTTCTGCGACACATGCAGGCCGGTGTTGTAGTTCAGATAAAGCGCTGTCATGCCCAGCGCATTGGCCAACTCGCTGCCATGGTCATGGCCACGGCGTTGCCACTGCAGGTCGTTCATGCACAGCCCATGCACCAGCACCAGCAGACGTGCCTTGGGCTGGGCAAGGCGCTGCTGCAAAGCCACACGCGTAAGAGTTAGAGCCTGGCCCTGCACGCGAAACGCCATCTGGATCGCCAGCGGGTTGCGTGTCTCCCGCATGTGGTCACCCCAGACGCCACACATCGCGGCGATGACCGCCTCGCGCTCGAGACTGCTCTGGTTGCTGCTGTCTTGCCCTTGATTGAGCAAACCCGTCAGATGGTCCACCCCCAACCCTGCCACGCGTGTGGTGCCGCGCACCACGCGGTAGACCAGACCGGTGATTCCCCGGGTAGGCAGATCCTGACCCGGCCCGAGAATGCCAGCCCGCGAGGCGATGGTCTGGTGCATGTTCTCCACCAGATTGGTGACGGCAATCGTGGCATCAAAGCCCAGGCGCGCCAAGCCCTGCAAGTCTTGCAGGCGGATCGGGCTGCGCAGTGTCGCTTTTTCAGGCTTGAACATGGCGGAGTAGCCAGAGCGTAATGTCTAGTGGCCGATTACGAAAACGTGTCAAACATCGCATCCAGCTTTTCGATATGGCGCGCCCGTTCGGACGCATCGATAAAGCTGGCGTTAAAGCTGTTGAGCGCCAGCTGATAAGCCTGTTGACTGCCCAGTTGCAGAGCCGCAAAAGTCTGGGTGAAATTCTCGTTGATGTAGCCGCCAAAGTACGCTGGGTCATCCGAGTTGATGGTGGCGACGATGCCCGCCTCCAACATGCGACCAATCGAATGTTGCGTGAGCGATGAATAGACGCGCAGCTTGAGGTTGGACAGCGGACAGACCGTGAGCGGAATGCGATCCTGCACCAGTCGCTTGATCAGGTCGGGATCGTTCATGGACTGCACGCCATGGTCAATACGCTCGACTTTCAGCACATCGAGTGCGCTCCAGATGTAGGCCGGCGGCCCCTCTTCGCCCGCATGGGCCACCAGACGAAAGCCAAGTTGTTTTGCGCGGGCAAATACTTTGGCAAACTTTTCCGGCGGATGACCCACTTCACTACTGGCCAAACCGATGCCCACAATCTTGTCACGCAGCGGCAGCACCTGCTCCAGGCATTCAAAGGCCTCCTCTTCACTCAGGTGGCGCAAAAAGCAGAGGATGAGCGAAGCCGTCATGCCGAACTTGGCCGGAGCATCCATGCAGGCGCGGTGCAGACCGTTCACGACGAGTTCTGCAGAAAGACCGTGCCCGGTGTGCGTCTGCGTGTCAAAGAACAACTCGGTGTGCGTGACGTTGTCGGCCTGCGCGCGCTGCAAATAGGCGCATGCCATGTCGTAGAAGTCTTGCTCCGTTTTGAGCACCAGCGTGCCTGCGTGGTAGATGTCCAGAAAGCTTTGCAGGTTGTCAAACACATAAGCCTCGCGCACCGCCTGTGCGCTGGGGTAGGCAAGAGGCACGCGGTTGCGTTGGGCCAAGGCAAACATCTGCTCGGGCTCCAGCGAGCCTTCGATGTGCATGTGCAACTCGGCCTTGGGCATGGCGTGCAAGAGTGCGGCCATGCGCTCCGGGGTGACGGGTTTCACTAGGCGAACGCTGCTCATGGGATCACTCCAAAGGTAATAGATTGCTGGCTCAAAAAGCGCCGGTAGGCACTGGACGCCTTATCCACTGAGGTATGCACTTCGGCACGCAGATCCAGGGGCAGGCGTTTGGGATTTTGCGATTCCAGAACCGGCTGGTCTTGCGTGAAGATGGTGTGCTGAAAGTCGCGCAGAGTCTGGTCCAGCGAGGCAAAGTCAGCCACCGCCAGGCGAAACCAGACGCGGCTGCGTTCATGGCCCATGGGGCAGATGAACAAGGCAATGGCTTCGCGCCAACCCGCAACCGCCACGCTGGTGGCTTCCGGAATCTTGGTCAGCACCGCCGCATACGGCGCCGTCACTTCATAGGTGTATTCCACCTGTGCAGTTGCCACAGAGTGCAGATTGCTTTTGGGTTGCACCGCCCGGCAACCCGTGGCGCGTATGCCAGTGTGCGTAGGCTCGACGGAGTAGTCGGCGATCTGCGCCGTATCGCGGGTGCCCAGCCAGTGCTCGTGCACAAAACCGAAGTGCGCCATGTCCAGAAAATTTTCCACGATGCGTGGCGCACTCGTCGCCACGTCGTAAGGGCCACAGTTGACCTTGCGCAGTTGCGCATCCTGTTCCGCTTCAAACACAGGCATGGCGTGCGTGACCGCGTCATGCGCCTCCACCATGCGCACCCAGATCAACCCGTATTGCTCGGCGCACATGTAGGTTCTGGCGGTATGGCCTGCAGGCGGCACAAACTCCGGCAATGCCGGCACATGCACGCAGCGCCCATTCGATGCAAATTGCCAGCCGTGGTAGGGGCACTCCAGTCGCCCTTCACACCCGCGGCCCAAGGACAGGCGCGCGCCACGGTGCGGACATTTATCGGCCCAGGCCTGCACCGCACCACTGACGTCGCGCCACAGCACCAGGTTGCGTTCCAGCAGTTCCACGGCAAGCGGTGCATCGGTCACAGCGTCTGCCA
>CANFNO010000096.1 GCA_947447845.1 Burkholderiales bacterium
ATGCGGGCTGAATCCAGACGACTCATTTGGCCGGCACCCACGCCCATGGTCATGCCACCCGCACAAAACACGATGGCATTGCTCTTCACGAACTTTGCCACCTTCCAGGCAAAGAGCAGGTCTTGCAATTGCTCTTGCGTCGGTTGCTTTACCGTTACCACCTTCAAATCGGCAAGTGTCAGTTCGTGGTTGTCGGCGGTCTGCAACAGGATGCCGGAGCCCACACGTTTCATATCGACGGCGTTGCGGCCATTGTCCCAATCACTGGCTCCGCCCTTAGGCAAATCGATTTGCAGCACGCGCACGTTGGCCTTGGCGGCAAACACGGCGAGGGCTTCGGGGGTGTAGCTTGGCGCCATCAGCACCTCAACAAACTGCTTGGAGATCTCGCGCGCACCGGCTTCGTCCAGCGGCGTGTTCAGGGCGATGATGCCGCCGAATGCCGACGTCGGGTCGGTCTTGAAGGCCTTGCTATAGGCCTCCAGCGCATTCGCGCCGATGGCCACGCCGCAGGGGTTGGCGTGCTTGACGATGACGCAGGCCGGGGTGTCAAAGCTCTTGACACATTCCCAGGCGGCATCGGCGTCGGCGATGTTGTTGTAGCTGAGTTCCTTGCCCTGCAGTTGCTTGGCCGTGACCAGCGAGCCCGGCGCCGGATACAGGTCGCGGTACAGGGCTGCTTGCTGGTGCGAGTTTTCGCCGTAACGCAGGTCTTGCAACTTGATGAAGCGGCCGTTGCTTTGGCCGGGGAACTGACTGAGTGTGGGTGCCTGGTTATCGGCGACACCGTCACCAAACTGCACGCTTGATAGGTAATCGCTGATCGCGCCGTCGTATTGGCTGATGCGGTTGAAGGCAGCCACGCTCAGTGCGAACTTGGTCTTCTGTGTGACGCCGCCGGCCTTGAGTTCAGCAATGACCGTGGCGTATTGCGAGGCGTCGGTCAGCACGGCCACATCTTTCCAGTTTTTGGCCGCGCTGCGCACCATGGCAGGGCCACCGATGTCGATGTTCTCGATCGCGTCTTCCAGCGTGCAACCGGGTTTGGCCACGGTGGATTCAAACGGATACAGGTTGACCACCAGCACGTCAATGGTGTCGATGTTGTGCTCAGCCAATGCCGCCATGTGGGCGGGCAGGTCACGGCGAGCCAATAGGCCGCCGTGCACACGCGGGTGCAGTGTCTTGACGCGACCATCCAGCATTTCAGGGAAACCCGTCATCTGCGCCACTTCGGTAACAGGTAGACCGTTATCTGCCAGCAGTTTGGCGGTGCCACCCGTGGAGAGCAGTTTGATGCCTTGCGCGTGCAAGGCTTGCGCGAGTTCGAGGATGCCGGTTTTGTCGGAGACGGAAAGCAGTGCGTTCATGGGACCTTCTATTTGAGTAATTTGTGTTCGAGCAATTTCTTGCGCAATGTGTTGCGGTTCAGACCCAGCCATTCGGCGGCCTTGGATTGGTTGTTGTCTGCATGCGCCATTACTACTTCCAGCAAAGGCTTCTCGACAATGCGCACCATCATTTCGTGCAGGCTATCAGGCTCAGTACCACGCAGGTCGCGGAAATAGACTTCCAGACTGCTGCGAACAGTCTCTTCAATATGCTTCTTGCTCATGCTGTCTCTTTGTATATTGTTGCTTCTTCTTCGTCGCTCGCCGGCGCGCGGGCCGCTGGAATGCGGTCCATTTTCGCGTTCAACTCATCCATGAAATTTTCCACCGCGGCAACTTGTGCATCGCAGTCATCCAGTTCGTTCATCTGCAATCGAAAGGCCTCCCCCCCGGGCAGATCACGTACATACCAGCCAATGTGCTTGCGTGCCGAGCGCACGCCGATGAAGGCGTCATACAGACTGTAGTGGTCATACAGATGTTCGACCAACAGTCGCTTGACTTCACTGACAAGAGGCGGGGCCAACTGCGCGCCAGTTTCCATGAAATGCGCCATCTCACGAAAGATCCAGGGACGGCCTTGCGCGGCACGGCCAACCATGATGGCGTCAGCACCTGTGATGCGCAAAACATCGCGCGCCCGCTCGGGAGTGCGAATGTCGCCATTGGCCACCACAGGAATGCGCAGTGCCGCCTTAACCGCCGTAATGGTGTCGTACTCAGCCGCGCCTTTGTAACCCTGGTCGCGGGTGCGCCCGTGCACAGCCACCATCTGAACACCTGCTGCTTCGGCAGCACGTGCGATCACCACCGCGTTCTTTTGGCTTTGACACCAGCCCGTGCGCATCTTCAAGGTGACGGGCACATTGCGCGGAGCACAGATATTGACCACCGCTTCGATAATTTGAAGCGCAAGCGCCTCATCCTGCATCAACGCAGAACCGGCCCATTTGTTGCAGACCTTTTTGGCCGGGCAACCCATATTGATGTCAATGATTTGTGCGCCACGGTCGATGTTGAAGATTGCGGCTTCGGCCATCATGGCCGCATCGGTGCCGGCAATCTGCACAGCGATGGGGCCCGGTTCGCCTTGGTGGTTGGCCCTGCGTGAAGTCTTGAGTGTGTTCCACAGATCTTTGCGGGAAGTCACCATTTCACTCACCGCGTAGCTCGCACCCAGCCGTTTACACAACTGGCGGAAAGGCCGGTCCGTCACACCCGCCATGGGTGCAACCATGAACGGATTAGCCAAAGCAAACGGGCCGATGTGCATGGGGTGTGGGCGAGCGAAAGGGAGAAGGTGAAACGGAAGGCGAGAAGCCTGCACGGATTCTACCTGCCCAAAATTTCAGCAATTGAAATTTTTTTGTAAGTAGACCATGCATCCAACCAACCACCAGCGCAACGGAGTTTCGTTTCTATACTCCTATGCACATGGAACACTGGATTAACCACCTCATCGCCTTGCTGGCGCTGCCGCAATACAGCTTGGGCACGGTGTTTGTGGTGTCGTTTATTTCCGCCACACTGCTACCCCTGGGTTCGGAGCCAGTTGTCTTCGGCTTGATCAAGCTCAATCCAGACTTGATGTGGCAAGTGATTGGCGTGGCAACCATTGGCAACACGCTTGGCGGCGCGGTTGATTGGTGGATGGGCTATGGTGCGCATCAAGTAGCGGATAAGTACCGCCACTCGGCAATGCATGTGCGTGCACTCGATTGGCTGGAAAAGTTAGGTCCCAAGGCCTGCTTGCTGGCCTGGTTGCCTTTAGTGGGTGATCCGCTATGTGCTGTTGCAGGATGGCTGCGCATGCCGTTTTGGCCGTGTTTGCTATTCATGGCAATTGGCAAGTTTTTTCGTTACCTGGTTTTAACCTCGACCTTGTTGGGAATTTTTTCGTAATGCCTGTCTTTCTTTTTGCATTGGCCATTGGTGCCATCTGGTTTCTCAATATCCGCGAGCAACATCGCCGCATTCGCGTACTGGCCACCGTGCTGGGACAGTTTCAGGTGGAAAAGCTCATGGAGACAGTGGCAGATGGCTACCTGCGAGCGCTCGGTGAAAGTGATGCAGAGCGCAGCAGCCAAGTCTGGAACATGCTTGGCCAGGCTGAACTCACCCTGAATGGGCAACTGCAGGCCTTTGTGAAGGAGTTTGACAAGGTTGATGCCGTGTCGGCACGCTTTAGCACCCTGCCCCTGGGTCTTCCGTTTGCCCTCAAGTTGTTCCCCGGATCCAGCGCGGACCTGCGTGCCTTGCTGCAAATCCATGCCAAGGGGATTGACGCCCTGGTGCGCAATGAACAAGAACTATCGCAAAAGGACAAGGCCTTCACCCTGACGGCAGAATTGCTGCTGCTGCAGCACAGCTGCCAGTGGTTTTGCCGCTCCAAAGCCATGGCCAGTTCACGCATGATGGCGCGGCACCGGACGCCGCACGCGCAGCTGCTGGCCTCGGTGTCAGAGCAAACGCGCAGCGCTTATAAGCAGCTGCTGGGGTAGGCAAGCGGTTATCGCAACAAAACTAACGCCGTGCCCAGCACGGTAAGACCCGCCCCTAACCACGCGCCAGGTGCTGGCGCGCGACCCAGACGCAACCAAAGCAGGGGCAATACCAACACCGGTGACACGCTGGACAGAATGGCCACCAACCCCACTTCGCCATGTTTCAGCGCCAGCAGAATCAAGCTCATGCCCACACCCATGCCGAGAAAGCCGATCCACCCCACTTGGAGCAAGGTACGCAGAGTGGCAGGGTTCTGCGCACGTGCGGCGGCAAAGCCCGACCACAACACAACAAACTGCGCCACACAGGTGGCACTAACCCGCACTGCGGTAGCTGCTATCGGGTCCACACCACTAACCATCACCGGTTAGGCAATCAGCGAACTCACGGCCTGACACAACGCGGCTAACAGGCCCAGCGCTACGCCTAAACCCAATTGGCCGGTATTGGTCTCCCATGCATGTGATTCGTCCTTGTGTCGGCCCAGCAGCGTGGCCGTCATCACACCGCCCATGACGAGCGCGCCGCCCAACATGGCTTGCAGGCCGATGTGCTCGTCCAAGATCCAAAATCCCAGCATTGCACTGAAAAAGGCGTGCGTTGCAAACAGCACACTGGTGCGACGTGGCCCCAGGCGGTTCATGGCGGCAAACAGCGCCGTATCGCCAACAAAGATTCCGACAAAACCGCTCAAGGCCATCACGCCGCACTGAGACCACGACAGACTGTGCCAACTTCCGCTGAGCAGCACCACGGGCCACAACATCAAGAGCAGCAGAACCATGCGCCAGCGGGTGAATGCCAGTGCGCCCAAGTGCCGCGCTGGCGTAGCAGACATCACGCTAGTGAAAGCCCAGCAGACCGCGGCCCCCAGGGCCAGCAGGTCATAAGGAGAAAAAGCCAAGGGCCGTGCGGCCTTAAGAGCTGAACAGTAAGTTGAGCCCCACAAGGCGCATGGATACTAGCTTCTTGTCTCTGATGTTTGATTTCATACCCGTTTTCATACCCGTTTTGTGATTTGTGATCATGGCCCGAGTGGGCCGCCGTGCGGCGTCATTCTGACATGCGCCACACCCTGCCCACCTTCCTTACTCCACTCCGGCCGGACAGTGTGGCTAACCGCTGGCCTTGCCGTGGTGCAGATTGTTTATGAACTGCACGGCCCGCTCAATTTCCGCCGTCGTCGGCCCCGACCCATCAAAGGCGTTGTCGACTGCGGCATTCAACGACTCCCTCATAAACCGGATTGGTAGGCCCAGCCCCTGGGCTGCCTCGTTGGCTTCGTCTACGGTGCTGTGGAGCTCGGCGGCAAAGTAGGTGCTGCCAGGGTGGTCGCCCTCGACAATGACCACTCCCAGCGCCTTCTGCGTTGCGAAGGGCTGGGACTCAAAGAAGGCCATGGCACTGCCCTGGGCGCCAGAGTTTCGACGGAACCACTCGTAGTCCCCGTACTCAATGTCGCTGGCCATCCATTCATCAACCTCATCCTTGAACCGTTGCAGCCCCGCAGTGCCCTCCAGGTGTATCCAGTCTGCCCAGCCCTGCTCCTCGTCGTCGAGCGCCTTAGCGAGCCGTTTGAGGCGGCGGCGCTCCATGAATGTCGGGTCGTCATCTTCCAGGCTTGAATTGACTTCTTCCAACTCAGCGGCGGCCAAATCCTGAAAGTGAGTGGTGAGCGGGTAGCAGGATTCAATATCGTCAATCAGTGAGTCGACCGTACACCGAACTGACAGGTCAGCGTCGAACACGTCGCGGCGCGTAGCAGGCTCTTTCATGCCTGTGGCTAGGATTGTGGCGGACTCGTTAACGGTGAAGCACCAAGGGTCATCTAGCAATGATTTCCAAGCCGTATTGACCTGGGTCGGTGTGGCCTTGGCCATTGCCACCGGTAACGCAACGGTGGCGCCCATGGCCACGAGACCGGCAATGAACTGCCGTCGATTCAATTTCATGATTTGCTCCAACCCCGCAGACGCTGTGAACGTCTGCCTGCATGCGGGGGGGGGGGGTGCGTGGCGCAACGTTTTAGCAGTTGGTAACGCCCCTGCGAAGAGTCATAAATCGGGCGGTTGGCAGACAGAGCCAACGATTTAATTTTAAACCATTGGGTTAGGTTTGGTTGTCAACTTTGGGCTGAGGCCGTGTGAAAACTCGTGCCAGCGGAATTCACGAAGGTCATTGACCCCTTGCTTGATCTCAGATCTTTCGTTGTGGCTTGATCTGAGAGGTCACTTTCCATGTTTAATGATTTCGTCGTCAAATTTTTCGTGTTTTCACACACTCTCGGCTGTAACCGGTAGTCCACGACAGTCAGCTTCCTGGCTGTCCAGTTCAACGCCGCGCTCCGGCTTTTCACGGACTTGCGCATCGTGTTCCATAAGAAACTGGAAGTCGATCGCGGGTTCTGGTTGTTCCACATTGATCCATTACCCCTGCCGATGTGCGTCGTTTGCAAATCATGTTGGGTAGCAATTGGACGAGTCAACGTTTTGTGACTCAGCCAGAAAAAGTCCTTCGAATTCCTTGACGGGTACAGGCCGACTGAACAAATAGCCTTGGTAGGAGTAGCAGCCCATACTGGATAAAAAATCACGCTGACCAGCCGTTTCAACGCCCTCGGCAATCACGGATAGTCCCAAGCTGTCTGCCAAAGCAATCACCATGTTGGCAATGGACGCGTCGTTGGCGTCAGTAAGAATATCCCTAACAAAACCCTGATCAATCTTGAGTTGATCCAGTGGTAAACGCTTGAGGTAAGAAAGCGACGAATAACCAGTGCCAAAATCATCTAGAGAGAACCCTACGCCCTTGGCTTTGAGGGCGTGCATCTTGGTGATCACATCGTCAATATTTGAAACCAGAAGACTTTCTGTTAGCTCCAATTTGAGGTGACTCGGGTTAGCGCGTGTTCGCTGAAGTGCATTCAAAACTTGCTCAACAAAGTCCACGCGATGAAACTGACGCGCACTAACGTTAATCGCGATAGTGTGAACTTGCCCCTGTTGTCCGTACCTCTTAGCTGTTCAATTATGCGGCCTTCAATAGCTGTGCCGCGTGCCAGCTTTTCTCAAACTGCATGGGGCTGACATAGCCCAATGTCGAGTGAATTCTGCGGTGGTTGTAGAACGTCATCCAGTCAATCACCTCGTCCATCGCCTTCCTGCGTGTCTCGAATTTCCTGCCGTACAACCGACCCACTTTCAGCCGGCCCCAGAAGCTCTCCGTAGGTGCGTTGTCCCAGCAATCACCCTTGCGGCTCATTGAGCTTTTCATCTTGTATCCGGCAAGCGCTGACTGGAATTCGTGGCCACAGTATTGACTGCCACGGTCTGAGTGGAAGATGACACCTGCCTCTGGCGCTCTGCGGAACCAGGCCATGCGCAGCGCGTCCGTCACCAGTGAACTCTGCATGTGTGGCTGCATGCTCCAGCCCACTACCTGGCGGCTGAACAGGTCCAGCACCACAGCCAAGTACAGCCAGCCTTCGTCGGTTGCGATATAGGTGATGTCACCCGTCCACACCTGATTGGGAGCACTGGCCGTGAAGTTGCGCTGCAGCAGGTTTGCTGCAATGGGTAGGTTGTGTTTGCTGTCGGTGGTGACGACAAACTTCCTTTTGCCCCTGGCCTTGATACCGTGCTCTTTCATCATGCGCCGCACGCGCTCCTTGCCCACGCGGATGCCGCGTGCCACCAGTTCCTTCCACATCTTGGGCCAGCCGTACTCCTGCTTGACCTCGGCGTGGATGGCCCGGATGTGGGCCAGCAGGGCTTCATTGCTGATGCGCTTGTTGGTGCCAGGCTTGGATGGCTTATCAGTGCCTTTGCGCCGCATGTTATCGAAGTAGCCGCTGGTGCTCACGCCCAGCATCTCGCAGGCCAGAGATACCGGCCAATGCTTTTTATTGCTGGCTATCCAGGCGTACCTCACGTTGATTCCCTTGCGAAGTACGCCGTCGCTTTTTTTAAGATGTCGCGCTCCATTCTGAGACGCGCATTCTCGGCTCGCAACTTAGCCAATTCCATCTGCTCTGGGCTCACCGGTTTGTCGCCGGCTCCCTTGAGTTGTCCCTTGCCGTGCAAGCGCACCCAGTTCTCCAGGGTCTGCTTGGGAATGCCCAGAATCTTGGCCGTGACCGCCGCAACTTGGCCACCTTTGACCAACCTGACCGCCTCCAGCTTGTATTCCAGTGTGTACCGTGCCCGTCGTTTCGATTCGCTCATTTCTCTCTCCTAAAACTGATTTTTACCTATCAGCTAAGGAGTACGTTTTTCGAGGGCAATGTCA
>CANFNO010000097.1 GCA_947447845.1 Burkholderiales bacterium
GCGTTGTCGTGTTCAGCAATTACGAGAGAAGTCATGTTCGCACTTTCAAAATAGGTTTACATGGTGCCGAGGTCCGCAGGACGGTGTGGTGCTCAGCGCCGGCAGGTAAAGGAGGAGCCCCGCAGGGGCGGGGGACACGGACGGCGCTGAGTGCCACACCGTCCGGAGCCCCACAACAACTAGCCCCAAAAAAGGCCCCTAAATCACCTTTGCTTCGTTCTTGAGTTTGTCGACCAGTGCAGCCACATCGGCCACCTTGATACCGGCGCTGCGCATCGGTGGCTCGACCACCTTGAGCGTCTTGATTCGTGGAGCCACATCCACGCCCAAGTCTTCAGGCTTGACCGTCTCCATCGGCTTTTTCTTGGCCTTCATGATGTTGGGCAGCGTCACATAACGCGGCTCGTTCAGGCGCAAGTCGGTGGTGATGATCGCAGGCAGTGAGAGAGACAGGTTTTCCGATCCGCCGTCCACTTCGCGCGTGGCCTGCAGCTTGCCGTCGACGATGGCGACCTTGCTGGCAAACGTGGCTTGCGGCCAGTCGCCCAGCGCAGCCAGCATCTGGCCGGTCTGGTTGCAATCGTCATCAATGGCTTGCTTGCCCAAAATCACCAGACCGGGCTGTTCTTTGTCCACCAAAGCTTTGAGCAGCTTGGCCACTGCCAGCGGCTGCAAGTCAGCAGTGGTTTCCACCAGAATGGCACGGTCGGCACCGATGGCCATGGCCGTGCGCAGAGTCTCAGCACATTGCGCCACGCCGCAAGACACGGCGATGATTTCGGTCACCACGCCTTTTTCCTTCAGGCGCACTGCTTCTTCAATGGCAATTTCGTCAAACGGGTTCATGCTCATCTTGACGTTGGCGATGTCCACGCCACTGCCGTCGGACTTGACGCGGACCTTGACGTTGTAGTCCACCACGCGCTTTACCGCGACCAATGCTTTCATGTATCTCTCCAAAGTTAGGGCGCCCAGCTGGCGCCTTGGCTGTTGTTCACGAGGGGAATCAAGAACGTGGCTTGATGTTTTCAGGGTCGTACAAAGCGCCGTAACCGACCGCTTCTACCTTCACGGGATAGACATCGGCAAAGTATTGAATCTGCAACTCGCGTCCGACTTGGCAATACTCGTAAGGCAGGTAAGCCAGCGCAATGTTCTTGCCAATGGTGGGCCCGAACGCGATGCTGGTGGTGTAGGAGCGGCGGCCTTGGGAGTCGATCAGCGTGGCGCCGGTGGCGGGGTCCATCACCGGCAGATTGCCCAGCGGGTAGCGCGCTACGCCCGTGCCGTCGATGTTGTGCGTCATGGTCAGCGTGCAGAGCATGGCCGGCTGGTGTTCGCGCTCGCGGAACTTGAGGTGTGCTGCCTTGCCGTGGAAGTCGGCGGCCTTCACTTTCGGGCGGGCCAGATCGCATTCCATCAGGTTGTACTCGGTCAGCAGGTCGCCGTTTTGCAGGCGCAGGCTCTTTTCCATGCGGCGGCTGTTGGCGTAGGTTTCCACGCCCACGGGCGTGATGCCCTGCGCATACAGCGCGTCCCATAGCGCCAGGCCGTCTTCATATTTGAAGTGCAGCTCCCAACCCTGCTCTCCCACATACGAGATGCGGAAGGCCAGCACCGGAACGCCCTTGATCTTCAAGTTCTTGAAGGCGGTGAACGGGAAGTTTTCATGCGTCCAGGCCTCGGGCTCGTCGGCAATCTTCTGGATGGTGGCGCGGGCGTTCGGCCCCCACACGCCCAGGCAGCCGTACTGCGTGGTGGTGTCGGTGACCTTCACGTTGGCACCCCGGTCCTGCGCCATGCGCTGGATCCACACCAGGTCGCGGTGACCGGCGTCGGCGCCGTCAATTACGCGGTAGTGATCCTGCGCCAGGCGCAACACGGTCAGATCGGCGCGCACGCCGCCCTTGGCGTCCAAAAAGTGGGTGTACACGCCCTTGCCCACGGGGGTGTCACCACCCACCTTGGCCACGCAGATGTACTCCAGCAGGTCGGCTGCATCCGGGCCTTCCACATCGATCTCGGCAAAGTGGGAGACGTTGATCATGCCCACGTCTTCCGTCATCTTCAGATGCTCGGCGTTGGACACGCGCCAGAAGTGGCGGTTGTCCCACTCATTGGCGCGCACCGGCACCTTGTCGCCATAAACCTCCAGCAGGTGTTCGTTGCTGGCGTAGCCATGCGCGCGCTCCCAGCCGGAGAGTTCCATGAAGTAGGCGCCCAGCGCCTTTTCGCGCTCGTAAAACGGGCTCTTGAAGATGCCACGTCCGGCGCTGTAGGGCTCGCGGTTGTGCACCGGCGGGTTGTAGATCTTGAAGGCGCCTTCGTAGCAGCGGTCGTGGATGTATTGCTCGTCCTGCTGATACGGGTAGATGCGGGCCACGTCAATGCGCGCATGGTCAATATGCGTGTAGCCATCGGTCATCCAGTCGGCCACGATCTTGCCCACGCCGGGCGCGTCTTTTACCCACACCGCTTCGGCGTACCACAGGCCGCGCACTTTGCTGGATTCACCGATCGACGGGTTGCCGTCGGTCGTCACCTGCAACAGACCGTTGAAGGAGTATTTGTCGTCGTAACCCAACTCGGACAGGATGGGCGTGAGTTCCATCGCCCGCTCCAGCGGAGCCATGATTTGCTCTAGCTCCAGGTCGCGCTGCGAGGGGGAAAGGCGGGCCTGTTCCTTCTCCAGAATGTCGCGCGGGTGGCACATGCGTGGGTTTTTCTCTTCGTAATAGCCCCATTCGATCTGCCCGCCTTCGGGAGTTTTCGGATCCCCTGTGTCGCGCAGATAAGCCGAGTTGCCCTGGTCGCGCAAAAGTGGGTAGCCGATGTCTTTGCCGGTGCCGGCAAATTCCAGATAGGGTTTGAAAAAGGTCAGCGGGTGGTCCACCGGCATGATGGGCAGGTCTTCACCGGCCATGTTGGCAATCAGGCGACCCCACAGACCGGCGCACACCACGACGTAATCGGCGGCAATAAAGCCCTTGGTGGTTTCCACGCCCTGAATGCGGCCGTTTTCAATGCGCAGGCCGGTGCAGGCCGTGTTGGCAAACGACTGCAACTTGCCTGATGCCACGGCGGCATCGACCAACTCACCGGCCACCATTTGCGAACGGGGCTTTACCAGACCGGCATCCGGGTCCCAAAGGGCGCCCTGGATCATGCTTTCTTCGATCAGCGGCATCTTTGCCTTGGCCTCGGCAGGCGTGATCATCTCAACCCGGTTGCCAAAGGCTTTGCCCGAGGCCACGCGGCGTTTGAGTTCTTGCATGCGCTCGTCATCGCCCACCCGTGCGACTTCGATGCCACCAATGCGCTCGTAACGGCCCATCTTGTCAAAAAAGTCGATGCTGTATTTGGTGGTGAAAATCGTCATCTGATCGTGCATCGTGTTGAAGCAGAAATCAGAGGCGTGGGCGGTGGAGCCCACATCGGTCGGGACGGCGGACTTGTCGATGCCGACGATGTTGTCCCAGCCGCGTTCGATCAAGTGGTGCACCACCGAGGCGCCGACTATGCCGCCAAGGCCGATGATGACGACTTTGGCTCGTTCAGGAAATGTGGCCATTTTTGCGCTTGCTCCTAGGGGGTTGGGGAGATGAAAGTCAATTCACGAAAGTGTATTCACCATTGGGGGGGCCAAGACCGCAATTTGCGACTACCGTTTTCGCAAATGCGGCTGAATATTCAGGGCCTCAGTCGGCGTAACAGACTGCGCAACTTGGCCGGTCGCACCGGTTTGTGCAGCAGAGGCAAATCGGCCTGGATAACGGACTGCAAAAAGTCATCGTTTGTGTCGCCGCTGATCAGGCATGCCGGTATGTGCCGGCCAGTCATTTCGCGCAGAGTTTGAATGCAGGCAATGCCGTCTTCGGTGGTGCCCAGATGGAAGTCACTGAGGATGAGATCAGGAATTCCAGCAACTGACAATTGCTCCTTGGCCTGGGCCAGCGAAGATGCAACATGCACCGTGCAACCCCAGGACTGCAGCAGGCCGTTGACCGCCTCGCGGGCGTTGTCGTTGTCTTCAATCAGCAGTATTTGCATACCGTTGATGTTCCCTGGCATTGCTTCGGTGAGATCCGAAGGACTTGGGAGGGCGGTTTTTGATTGGGTTGCAGCTTCCATCATCAGGCTGAAGCGGGTGCCGCAGTCAACCTGAGAGCGCAGGGCAATGCGGTGCCCCAAAAGCGCGGCACTGCGCTGAACAATATTCAAACCCAAGCCCATGCCGAAGTTGCGGTCACCGGCACGGTTGGAGAGTTGGTAAAACTCCTTGAAAATGTCTTCGTGGTGTTCGCTGGGTATGCCGATGCCGCTGTCCCAGACTTCGATACGCACCTCTTTGCCCTGCGCCTGGCTGCGGCAAGTCACCAGCACGGTGCCGCTTTTGGTATAGCGAATGGCATTGATGACCAGATTGACCACCATGCGTTGCAACAGTGAGGCATCGCTAAAGGCCCACAGGCGTGTAGGGCGGATGCGCAGACGCAGCCCTTTGGCCTCGGCCATGCTCTCCAGGGAATTGCGCACCGAGGACAGCAACTCATTCAAATCCACCACGCTGATGCGCACTTGCAGGTTGCCCGAGTCCAGGCGGGAAAGGTCCAGCAAGCCGTCGAGCAAATCCTGCATGGCCTGGACGGAAATTTCCAGGTTATCCACCAGCTCCCGCATCTGCCCATCCATGGGCAATTGCCCCAGGCGCGCGACAAACATGCCCAAGGCATGCGAGGGCTGGCGCAAGTCATGACTGGCCGCCGCCAGGAAACGCGATTTGGCCAGGGTGGCACTTTCCGCTTGTTCTTTCTTGAGGCGCAGGGCCTGGGTCACGGTCTCGACCTGGCGCTCCAGTTCATCGCGTCCCCACGACAGGCGCTTGGCCATCTGGTTCAACGAGGCCTGAAGCTCGCGCAAGGGGTCACCATCCTGCACTTCATCTTGCGTCGCGAAGTTGCCTTCACCAATGCGCTTGACCATTTGGGATATGCGCACCATCGGGCGCACCACCCAGTTGCCCAGGCGATATGCCAGCAAGCCACCCAGCAACATGCCAATCGCGCCGATCCAAAGGGCCGTTAGCAGCGCATCACGCTTTGAGATCTCCAGATCTTCGCGTGAGACCTCGATCAAGGCATTGCCCAATGAACTTACCTTGGATGGCCCGTCCTGGGAGAACAGCTCATCAATGGGCACGGAGGACGGGAGGATCTGCGCCGTCCGTACATCAATCATGCGCTGGCGCTGGTGCATCACATAGTCCGGCACCTGTGTTTCCCGGAATTGGTTGATCGTCGTCACGCCACCGCGGGCCACGACATGGCCCTCGGTGTTAAACACCAGAACCGCCTTGACGCCAGGTTCACGCTGAATTTCCTGAACCAAACCTTGCAGACTGGCGGTATTGCCGGAGAACAAACCATAGGCGCTGAACAGCGCAACCTCGCGCACCAACAAATTAACCCGTTGCTCGTGGGTGGCTTCCAGATCGCGCACGCGACCCTGCCAAAACAGACTGACGATGGCCAGCACCACCAGCAACACCGGCAAAGTCGAGGCTAGCGCCATGCGTGAACGGATGGTGCCGCCGATCATGGTTTCTTCTCCAGGCGATCCAGTTTGTGCAACCGGTCGGACAGCGCTTTGGCGTCAAGATTTAGCCCTAGCGAGCGCGCCACATACTCATTGGTGGTGATGGTGAAATCCGTCGGATACTGATTGGCAGGCAAGTTGCCGGTTTGTAAAAAGTGCCCCACCATGGCGGCTACCTGAACACCGGCCTGGGTTGCCGTGCTGTGCACCGAGAGCAGAGCCCCCGCCTTGACGTAGGAGGGCGAAAACGCCAGCACCGGCGTCTTGGCGCGGTAACTGGTGAGCAGAATATTGGTCACCGTGCTGCTGTTGTAGACACTGCTATCGGCCACGGCCAGCACTGCATCCACACCCGCCAGCGCCGCACGCAATGCATCGATGAGCGCCCGACCTTCTGAATACAGGCCTTCGGACGATTCCATGCCGCGCGCCTGCAGTGCTGCGTTCAGCAGGGCCTGCTGGCCGATCGATTCCGGTCCCCACAGGACACCGACGCGCCGTGTCGCAGGTAGCACCAGGCGCAACAAATCGAGTTGCCGCCCGAAGGGCTGGTCCAAGTAAAGGGCCGAGAGGTTGGCACCGGGTTTTTTGTTGGCCTCTTGCTGCACGCGCTCAAAACTGATTCTTGGAATCAAGGCAGCAAGCACTGCGGAACTGGTGTTACGCGCGCTAACCTGGCGAAAGGCCTCGGTGCCCAAGCTGATGATGAGCCGCGCATCCGATCCAGTGGTCTGCAAATCCTGGAACTCAGCCAAACTCAAAAGTGCGATGTCCTTGCGGGCCAGCCCGTTGCGGGCCAGCTCTTGAATCAGGCTCTCTGAGGCTTCCTGAAAGGCGGCGCCGTTGTCACTGGTGACCACCGTCACCACATACGCCAGTGCAGGACACAACTGGCATGCCAGGCAAGCCGCAAGCGCCCAGCGCATCCACCATCGCCATTTTGGTAAATGCATGGTTTCAGTCTTCAAACTTCAATGAAACCATGGCACGGCGATTAAAGCGGAACTTCCAGTCGCCGTCCTGATACGGCTCGCCCAGGTTTTGCAGCACAAAAGACAACTCGGCCTTTTTGCCTGCAATGCGCAGGTCTTGTGCCAGTCGCACATCGGTGCGCTGCATGGAAAACAACCAAGGGCTGTCGCTGATGGACATCAGCGCCACATCGTCGGCCACTTGGTGCATGAGAGACAGGTGCAGGTCCTGCGCAAAACTGTGCATCAATGTCAGACTGGCGGCATAGCGGGGTGCGCCATGCTCGGTGCGAAACCGGGTGGAGCCGCCCCCTGGCGACGCGTTGACCGCAATGGAGGTCCAGGTCTGCGTCAGAAACAGGCGGGTCGCAGGGCTTGGAGCCCAGTCGGCCTGCAGTTCGACGCCTTCGATACGGTAGTCATCGCCATTCAGCGTCGTGCGGGGCGGCAGACCGATGCCGTTGCGGTCCGTGGTGGCAGTAATGCCGTCGCTGATATGTTCGCTAAAGACGCGCACATCGGCACTCACAGCGGCCTCCCGTGGCGCCATGTGGTAGCCCAGTTCACGCGAAAGGAGCTTTTCCGAAATCAGGGTGCCGTTGTTGTAGGAAAAGTAGCCGGTCGCGTATTGGCGGCTGAGGTCGTAATACTGAACTTGTCCGAATTTTTCGAAAGCACTGGGTGGTCGAAAGGCGGTAGACATTCCCGCGCGCAAAGTGTGGCCCGGCAGGAGATGCCAGTTCAGCATGACGCGGGGCGACAGGGAGTCGCCGGCAATCGTGCTGTGCTCGCCCAGGGCTCCAGCGTTTAACAGCAAGGCATCATTCAGTCGCCATTCGGCGCTGCCAAAAACACGGGTGAAATCGGTGGTTACGCCGCCGAGCTGGTCAAACTGAGGGACGGAAACAATTCGTTCCCGCCGCAGCTCTGCACCCCAGACGCCGCGCAGCGTGGGACTGAAACGAATGGTGTGCTGTGCCGTCAGTGTGTCAATGTATTCGTTGCCACCAAATTCGACCGGCGCGCCGTAAAAATCCACGAGCGTCCCGCCAAACGGCAAGACAAGGTGTGCCAGAAAGGGAAAGCTGTCATGTTCGACATTCTCGGTGTGGGAGGCGCTGATCGACAGATCTTGCGCATCATCCAAGGTGGCACGCCAATCGGCCTGGACAAATTGCGAACCCTGGAACCGCATGCGCGCCGGGTTGCCATACTCATCAGGCAGGACGCTGCCCCGCCCCGCATAAATGCCCACACCACCAGCGCGCAAATCCAGTTCGGCGCCATGCTGCAGGGTCCAATGGGAAGAGAGGTTCAGACGCTCGGTGTGGTTTTTGCCAAAGGCCCCTTGCAGGCCGTCGTCACTCACACTGTCAGCGCTCAGACGAAAGTTGGCGTCGCCCGAGGACCAGCCCACGCGCATGCCGATATCGGCAACCGCGTTTTCACCCCGGGTGACGCTGGCTGAAGTGCCTGTGGTTTCGCGCGCGTCGCGCGAGACGATATTGACCACGCCCAAAAAGGCCCGCGCTCCATAGGTGGCGGAGTTGGAGCCGCGCAAAAC
>CANFNO010000098.1 GCA_947447845.1 Burkholderiales bacterium
GAGAAATTGGGCACATTCGGAGATGGTGCTGCTATCACCAATGCGGTGCGGCGGTAGCACCACCGCGGGGTCGATCTGGCTGGCGAACAGGCGCAAGCCGGTGGAGCCCGTGTCCAGCAACACGTTGTTAATAGCTTGGCAATGGTTGGTGCCCGGGCTGCAGACCGTGACGGTGACATAGGGCACGTTGACGTTGCGCCCCGGGCCCGACTCGACCACCACCGGCACCACGTTGGCATCGCTCAACGTGGCAAGGCCAAGCGGATAGGCGGCTACCACCGCGGCCCCTACACCACTACCTCCGCCGGCGGCCCCGCCACCGCATGCGCCCAATGCGAAAGACAGGCAAAGTGCCAACCACACCGGTTTGTAAAAATGTGCCATGTGTTGCCTCTCGCTGCTCAGCGGATGTCCGCGCCCGACAGCGTCGGGGGCAGTTGGGAGGGTAGGTAGGCGTAGCCGCTGAAGGCGCGCATCATGCCGCCTGCCTCCAACACCAAGTCGCTGCTCTGGATGTGCACATGGCGGCTTTGCTGGCGCAACGCGTCGCTGTAGCGCTGAAAGTGCTCGCCCAGCAGACGATGGAAGTCCGGTAGGACCGGGCCTTCCCAGCCCACCGCAAACACCTGGCCAGACGGATTCACGTATTGCCTCAGCGTCACGCCATCGGCCAATCGTTGGGTATGGAGGCTCGCACCCGGCAACTGTGTCGTTGAGCTGAGGGCCACTGTGTTTTGCCCCTCATTTGCCAGCGCATCCAGACGCTCGCCCAGACCCGCAGTTGCGGTACTGCACAGCACGAAACTCAGCGCTGCGATAAATCCGTTGCGGCCGAGCGCCCTCCCTCCCCAGATGGATGCAAGCATGCGATTTCCCCAATGTATATGGTTGAACAGCGTTCTGAATTTCCGTGTCCCTCCGGGTTTGCGACCGGCCAGAAATTCATCCCTGCTTTGGTTATCGGCAGGAAGGGGCTTTGCTTTAGTAAAAAAATAGCCAGGAATGCCTGGCTAATAGTGTGAATGAAGGTGAATTAAGCCAAAATAACTTATTTAACCCACTGATTCAATTGAATGATGGGCATTAATACGGCCAGCACAATGAGCATGACCACCAGCCCCATCGCCACAATCAGCAGCGGCTCCAGAATGGTGGCCAGGTGCATGGAGCGGCGCTGCACTTCGGTGCTGAGTTGCTTGGCCGCGCGGTCCAACATGGTGGGCAATTGGCCGGTCTGCTCGCCCAGGCGGGCAAACATCGACAGTAAGCCAGGGAAACGCTTCTTTTGAGACAGAGCCGCGGCCAGCGGCGCGCCTTCGCGCACCAGCACCAGCGCGTCCAGTGCGTCGCGCTTGAGGGCTTGATTGCTGAGTGTTTGGGCTGCGGCCTGCAGGGCTTGCAAGATGGGCACACCGGCCGAAGTCAGCATGGCCAGCGTACCTGCAAAGCGTGCCGCGTTGTAGCCGCGGGCCAGCTTACCCAGCACCGGCAGGTTCAGCCAGGCAGCGTCCCAGCGCTCACGGAATGCGGCGTTCTTCAGTGTCTGCCACAGCAGCGCGGAGCCAGCCAGCAGCAACAAAAGCACCATCCAGCCATAGCCCCGCACAAAGTCGCTGATGGCCATCATGGCCACGGTCAAAAAGGGCAGGGCATGCTTGCTACCGGCAAACACATGGGCTACTTGCGGGACCACATAACCCACCAGAAACAACACAATCACGATGGCTACCAGCGAAACAATGGCCGGATAGAGCGCTGCGCCCATCAGCTTGGATTGCAGCAGCTGGCGCACTTCGAGGTCGTCTGCCAGTCGCACCAGCACCAGCGAAAGATGGCCGCTCTGCTCACCGGCACCGACCACGGCGACATAGATATCGGCAAACTCGCGCGGGTGCTGCTCCAGAGCCTTGGCGAAGCTGGTTCCGCCGTTGACGGATGCCCGCAGCGACGCGTTCAGGTTGCGGTGGGCTTCCGTTTCCGCTTCCTCCGAGAGCGAGCCCAGCGCCTGCTCCAACGGAAGGCCCGAACTCACCAGCTCGGCAAGTTGCCGCGTCCAAATGGCCAGGGCGTTGGAACTGAACGTCTTTGATCGCCAGACTCCGCCGGACTGCACGGCATCCTGGGTTGCCGAATTGCCGCCCGCCAGCACCTGCACGGACAGCGGAATGAAAGACTGCGTGCGCAACTGGGCGCGTGCGGATTTGGCACTGTCGGCCTCCAGCGTGCCCTTACGGGTTTGCCCCTGATCATCCAGGGCAGTGAAGGAATATGCGGGCATGGCGCAACCTTATCACAGGCAATCTCAGGGAAAATGCGCCATGCTCCCCCAAACCACCCCCCGCTATACGGCTGTAGATGTCTTGCGCGGCCTGGCCATGGTGTGGATGACGGTGTTCCACTTTTGCTTCGATTTGCATCACTTCGGTTACCTGCAGGCCAACTTTTATGCCGATCCGTTCTGGACGCTTCAACGCGTGGCCATCGTCAGCCTGTTCGTTTTTTGTGCCGGACTGGGGCAAGCCATTGCGGTACAGCAGGCACAGAACTGGAATCGCTTCTGGAAGCGCTGGCGCCAGATCGCGCTGTGCGCTCTGTTGGTGAGTCTGGGCTCTTGGTTCATGTTCCCCAACAGCTACATCCACTTTGGCATCCTGCATGGCATGGCCGCGATGCTGCTGGTTGCGCGTTTGCTTGCGCACCAGGGGCGGCGCTTGTGGCTGCTGGGTGCTTTTGCTTTGGCTATGCCGTGGCTGGCCACCTATGTGCATGCCGCTTGGCCAGACGCTGACGTTTTGAATGGCCGCGCCCTCAACTGGCTGGGATTGGTGAGCCACAAACCCATCACCGAAGACTATGCGCCGCTGTTTCCCTGGGTCGGGGTGATGTGTTTCGGGCTTGCTGCGGGGCAATGGGTTATGCACCGGCATGCTGCCGCTTTGGAACGCATTGGCATGGTTTTGCGCCAGGGTGCGACCGGTGGACTGGTACGTGGACTGGCACTGTTAGGGCGCTGGAGCTTGAGTTACTACATGCTGCACCAGCCCTTGTTGATCGGTGCGTTTTCTCTGGTTGCGCTGCTGCGCTAAGGCGCTAGCGTGGTTTGGCCAGCATCCGGTTGACCCGGGATTCGGCGTCTCGTTGTACAGCCTCAATGCTTTTTTTGTTGCTCAGCATATTGACCAGTTCGTCGCCGATTACGGACTGAATGCTATGTTGGCCCATTAGTTTGCTGGGAAGGCTCACCGCGTTCCTCGGCACTTCCACCAGCTTATCCCGCATAGGCAGTTTGCGGAGTTCTTCCAATTGCCCCGGTGCCAGGCTATCGGGCAGAAGTCCGCTGCGGCCCCAGTCAAAGTTGTGATCCCGCAAGTACTTCAGGTACGTCATTGCGGCTTTGCGGGATTTCTCGTCTTTTGTCCCACCTTTTGGCATTACCCATACATGGCTATCAGCCCATGCTGCATTGGTGGCAAACAGTTTGGGAAAGGGGATTGCCAAATAGGCGTTGCTGAGCGGCACATCCTTTTTGGCGGACTCAGCCACAAAGTCCTCCAGCGACCAGGTTCCCCAAACACGGACGGCAGTCTCCCCTTTGAGGAACTGTGCATGGGCCTCTTCATATTCCTGGTTAGCCCCCAGGAGTCCTTCGTCCGAAAGCGTCTTCATCAGTTCAAGTGCTTTGCGAACTTCAGGAGAGTGCATATCCAGTTTGCTTGCATCGCCAGGGAAAAGACTTCCTTTTTGTTGGGCAACCAGAGTCATCAAGTATCTAAAATCGCCAACTTCGTTGTTGGGTGACCAGGAAAAGTATGGCTTTCCAGTGGCCTTTTTGTATTGCCGTGCGTTCGTCAACAAATCCTCAGCACTTTTTGGAATGTGCGCCGTTCCGTCGGGATTCGTCAAACCAGCATTGATCAACGCCTTGGTATTCACATGCCACATCCAGCTATGAATATCGATTGGTAGGCCATATATTTTTCCATTGAATTTTGTGATTGATTTGCCGTAATCTGAATATTCACCGCTATTAATGCCGATCGCTTTCAAATCATTATCCATCGGCTCCAGCAAGTTGTAGGCAATAAAGTCACCCATGGCTGAGCCATGCATGATCGCTATGGCAGGAGGCGCCTTGGTGGCAATCTGTGCTTTCAAATTGTCATAATAAGCAACCCATTCGACAATTTTTGTATTGACAACGATATTTTGCTTATTGGTTGCATTGAAGGCGTTGGTCAATACTGTTGCAACGCCACAAATTCCAACAGCCTTTTTAATATCAACCACATCTTTATATTCGGCAGAGCAATCAGACAAGAATCGAAGCACGGTAATTTGCGTTTTTTCCTGCGCAAAACCGACAGAGGAAAAGATAAAAATTGAACAAACAATGAAGACGGATTTGAATATATTTTTGAACATGCAAATCACCTTTAGGTTAATGGTTTAAATTGAATTGCAGTTCAACTCACAAAGTACCCAAGCTGCCTCTTGGGCGATTGCCACATTTGGTTTTATCTAAAACGAATAAGTGCCGTTTAACATCTCCAGCGCTTGTTCAAAATCGAAATCGTTAATCGCTATCTCGATTCGCTCTGCGTCCGGAATCAGGGCCCTTAGCACTGGCGCGTGGGCTAGCCAAAGTTCATTCGCCGTCGCGTCACTGTCGGCAAGCAGCACCTTCAACTCGTCAATGACCCGTGAGGCTGTTGCTTGCTGCTCTTCGGTCAATAGCATTGCGTCAATGATTTCCAGCGACGGGACCAATCCGGGTACTTCGCGCAAGGCAGAGGTCAGTGCCTCCAACGCCTCGCCCGTGCGAGCCAGGTGTTCTTCTACCTCGCCCTGGGGCGCAGATTTACGCAGTGCTGATTCGAGTTTGTCCGCAACCATTTGCAGTGGGGTGGCACCCAAATTGCCGGCAAGTCCCTTGAGCGTATGGGCCAGCAGTTCTGCGGTCGCCACATCCCCTTGCTGAATGTTTTGGCGAATTCTTGTGTGTCCATCCGACTGGGAAGATAAAAACATCTTCACTATGGTCACGTAGAGAGCCGGGTTGAAATTGGTTTGCAGCAGGCCCTGATCGACATTCAGGTTTGGAACCGACCTAAGCGCATGGAGATATTCCTCAGCCGTCACCTCAGCAGTCGCGGTGGCCCCCACTTGAGTTGGCGCTTCGATGCTCGGAGTGCCCAGGCCCGCGCGATTTTTGACCGTGCGCGCAATGGTTTCCCAAAGCTCATGGGGACTTATCGGCTTGGTCACAAATCCATTCATGCCAGCTGCCAGGCAGCGGTCCCGGTCAGCCTTCATGGCGTTGGCCGTCATGGCTACGATGGGCAGCGTTTCACTGCTGTGGGATTCGCGGATGCGCATTGCCGAGGCCACGCCGTCCATCACCGGCATTTGCATATCCATCAACACCAGGTCGTAAGGCACTCCCGAGGCAAAGTGCGCTGCGACCATGTCCACCGCAATTTGGCCATCTTCTGCAACATCGACTTCAAAGCCTGCGCCGCGAAGCATTTCGCACGCCACCAGTTGATTGATTTCGTTGTCTTCGGCCAGCAGGATGCGTGCACCGGTTATCGCGCTGACCATTGCTTCACCATCTTGCCCATGCAACTGCAAAGCTGGAATCAGCGATTCGGGTGAGGCTTGACCCAGAATTTGCATCATGCAGTCCACCATCGTGGAGGCGCTGACCGGCTTGGACAGCACATGCGCAATTCCCAAACTGGTCGCCTCGTCCACGAGGTCCTCGCGCCGGTGCGCAGTGACCATTAGCAGCATGGGTGTTTCGACTGGCGGGGCTTCCTGCAGAGCGCGAATGGTGTCCAGTCCATTCATGCCAGGCATCTGCCAGTCGATGATCACAAAATCATAGGGATTGGCTGCCCGTCTGGCCGCCTCAACGAACGCGACACACTGCGCCCCTGATGTGGCGCTCTCGACCACCAAGCCGGTACTGCGCAGTGTTTCGGTGAGCACCTCAATAGACGTTTCGTTGTCATCCACAACCAGCGCCCGTTTGCCGCGCAGCGCTAGGCGGGGCTTCAGCATAAATTTGTCTTCCGGCCTGGTTCCCACGCGGGCAGTAAACCAGAACGTGGAGCCTCGACCAAATTCGCTCGTAACACCTATTTGGCCACCCATAGCCTTCGCCAGAAGTTTGCTGATAGCCAGTCCCAACCCCGTACCACCATACTGCCGCGTGGTCGAGGAGTCGGCCTGCGAGAAACTCTTGAACATGCGTCCGATTTGTTCCTCGGTCAAACCGATTCCTGTATCGGTTACCTTGAACAACAATATCGCTTCACCTTCAAGCTCCTGCTGAACCGAGAGGTCCAAACGGATGACTCCCTGTTTGGTGAATTTAATGGCGTTGTTGATGAGGTTAATCAGGATTTGCCCGATGCGAAGAGGGTCTCCAACAAGGGTTTTAGGAATATCAAGACTCGCGCTGATTACCAATTCAAGTTCCTTGGCATCGACCTTCTCGCTTACCAGATTGACCAGATTGTCAAAGACGCGGTCCAGCATAAAAGGAACTGCCTCAATCTCCATCTTGCCGGCTTCAATTTTCGAGAAGTCCAGGATGTCATTGATGATGCCCAAGAGATGCACACCGCTTTGTTGGATTTTAAATATGTAATCATGAATGCGCGGTGGCATCTCGTTTTTGAGCGCCAATGCGGACAAACCAATAACGGCATTCATCGGGGTGCGGATCTCATGGCTCATATTGGCGAGAAACTCACCCTTCGCTTGGGATGCCGACTCCGCTTCACGAAGTGCCATAGTCAAATCTTGCGCCAGCTTTTTCTCGGTGAGTTGGTAATTGCGAAGATTGCTATTCATGACCGCCAATCGCGCCATGATGCTGTTTGGAAGGTATTTTTCAGCATGCAAGTCAGTTGGTAAATCACCTTGCGCAACGCTGGCAATGGTTTCTTGCACATGGTTGATGGGGCCACCCATGACATTTCCAAGCTTCACAATGAATCGATTGAAACTGTCCATGAGTTTGTCAAATTCAACGATGCCATTGTGCGGAATTTGCGTGGACAAATCCGCTTCCCCTGAGTTCAGAATATCCATCGCATCGTTGACTTTGCGCAAGGGCGTAAGTACTACCGAGTGCATCAAGAAATAAATGGCAATAACCAGTATCAAATCAGTGATAGCCACTTGGACTGCTGTGTTGACTACTTCGTTATGTAACTTCTGCCGGATATATTTTTCAGTCGCGTGTAGTTCGAGTATGCCAACCTTGCTGGATTCGCCATCATGCGAGTATTCAAGATTAACGCGATGTATCTGATCGGCGACGGGCATCTTTTCACCGGTAACCCAATTGCCATCGATCCGGGCCAGGCTATAACGAAACCTGCCGTCAGGGGTTAATAACTGGATTCCGACCAGGATGTCGTTGTTTCTTTCGGCTTCTATGGCGCTCCGGATCTGCGCCGCATCATAAACCCATAGAGACTGCTGCAAGTTGGCCTCTAATCTCTCTTTGGTTTGAGAGATTCGGGATGTTAAATCAACAAGATAACTGCTCTGCGCCCGCAAATAAGATAGATAACCACCAATTGCCATGACAGTGGTAACCAGCACGACCAGCAAAATAGTAAATCTTGCCCGCAACGAATGCATAAACGTCAAGTGCTTTATTGCTGCGAATCGCACAATATATTCTCGCTTATATCAGCTCTGCAACATAATATTACCCATTGGATGCATATCTTTATGTGTGATCTAGTGTACATCACAAGGTTTCACCGCAGGGGCTTTTAAGAGGCCAAAGCGCGAGTGCAAGCGAAGGCTCCAAGTCCTTAGACATATTTCTGGCAAGTTCGAGGGCTCAGTAGGGTGCTGACAAGCGCCAGTTTGGCGGTTAACCGGGCCGAAGTGATGTGTTTGTCGGCCCGGGTGGCGTATTGCGCCAGGCCGGGATCAGAGGCGGGGCGTTGGTGTTATAGCACCAACAGGGCTCGGAAGTCGTTCACGTTGGTGTGCGTGGGGCCGGTCACAAAAAGAGCCTCCAAGGCATCGAAGAAACCATAGGCGTCGTTGCGGTCCATGTACTC
>CANFNO010000099.1 GCA_947447845.1 Burkholderiales bacterium
CTTCACAGGAGGCCATCAAGATGCTGGGCACCAATGGTGGCGGCTTCTTCAATGCCAACTCGGCCCACCCCTATGAGAACCCAACGCCCTTGAGCAACTTCTTGCAGATGTTGGCGATCTTCCTGATTCCGGCCGCACTCTGCTTCACCTTTGGCATCGAGGTGGGTGACAAGCGCCAGGGCTGGGCGGTGCTGGCCGCCATGGCGGTGATGTTTGTGCTGGCCGTGGTCGCCATCACACCGTCCGAGCAAGCCGGCAACCCGCTTCTGGCCGCGCAGGGCGTCGACCAAACGGCAAGCGCGCTGCAGTCCGGCGGCAATATGGAGGGCAAGGAAACGCGCTTTGGCATCAACGCCAGCAGCCTGTTTACCGTAATTACCACCGCTGCCAGTTGCGGCGCCGTCAACGGCATGCACGACTCACTCACGCCCATCGGCGGCATGGTTCCGATGGTGATGATGCAACTAGGCGAAGTGGTGTTTGGCGGCGTCGGCACCGGCCTTTACGGCATGCTGGTGTTTGCCGTCCTGGCCGTCTTCATTGCCGGCCTGATGATTGGCCGCACGCCCGAATACCTGGGCAAGAAGATCGAAGCCCACGAGATGAAGCTGACTTCGGTGGCGATTCTGGTGACGCCCATTCTGGTGCTGGTGGGCACGGCTGTTGCCGTCATGGCGGACGCGGGCCGGGCTGGCATCGCCAACCCGGGTGCGCATGGCTTCTCCGAGATCCTCTACGCCTTTACCTCGGCCGCCAACAACAATGGCAGCGCCTTCGCAGGTCTCTCAGCCAACACGCCGTTTTACAACGTGGCCCTGGCTCTGATGATGTGGCTTGGCCGCTTTGGTGTGATCGTGCCAGTGCTGGCGATTGCCGGTGCACTGGCCACCAAAAAGCGCTTGCCGGTGACGGCGGGAACCTTGCCGACGCACGGCCCGCTGTTTGTGACCCTGTTGATCGGCACGGTGTTGCTGGTGGGACTGCTGAACTATGTGCCGGCGCTGGCCCTGGGTCCGATGGTGGAGCACCTGATGTTGTGGAGCGCGCACTAAGCCCCGGCTGGCCACACATCCCCGCGCATTGAGAAACAGAACATGAAAACCAAAACTTCCCTGACACTGCTGGACTCGGCCCTGGTCGTGCCGGCCATCAAGGCTTCATTTACCAAACTCAGCCCTGCGGTGCAGTGGCGCAACCCGGTGATGTTTGTCGTCTACATCGGCAGCATACTCACCACCCTGATGGGCGCTCAGGCCCTGCAGGGGCAAGGTGAGGCACCGGCCTGGTTCATCCTCAGCATTGCGGTATGGCTCTGGTTTACCGTGCTGTTTGCCAACTTTGCCGAAGCGCTTGCAGAAGGTCGCAGCAAGGCGCAGGCGGCCTCGCTGCGCGGCCTCAAACAAAGCACCTGGGCCAAAAAGCTGACCGATCCGGGCAGCGTGGGGGCCGACCATTTCGCCGCAGGGCCGCCCCAAGGCAAAACATCCCCCTCGGGGGGCAGCGCAGCACACGCAGTGGCAAGCGTGGGGGCCGACCATTTCGCCGCAGGGCCGCCCCAAGGCAAAACAGCCCCCTCGGGGGGCAGCGCACTACGCGAAGCGAGAAGCGTGGGGGCCACATTCGCGTGGCTTCCCGAACAGGCTGAGAACCTGCGCAAGGGTGATGTGGTGCTGGTCGAAGCCACCGAGATGATCCCGGTGGACGGCGAAGTGATCCAAGGCGTGGCCACGGTGGACGAGAGTGCCATTACCGGCGAATCGGCCCCGGTGGTGCGCGAGTCGGGTGGTGACTTTGCCTCGGTCACCGGAGGCACCCGCGTGCTGTCGGACTGGCTGCTAGTGCGCATTGCCGTCAACCCCGGCGAATCGTTTTTGGACCGCATGATCAGCATGGTCGAAGGCGCGAAACGCCAGAAGACACCCAACGAAATCGCGCTGACGATTCTGCTGGTGGCGCTGACCATCGTGTTTTTGGTGGTGACGGTGACGCTGCTGCCGTACTCACTGTTCAGCGTCGACGCGGCACAGTCGGGCAGTGCCGTCAGCATTACCGCTTTAGTGGCTCTGCTGGTCTGCCTGATCCCGACCACCATTGGCGGCCTGCTGTCGGCCGTGGGCGTGGCCGGTATGAGCCGCATGATGCAGGCCAACGTGATTGCCACGTCCGGGCGCGCAGTGGAAGCCGCGGGTGACGTGGACGTACTGCTGCTGGACAAGACCGGCACCATCACGCACGGCAACCGCCAGGCCTCCAGCTTTATTCCCGGCCCTGGCGTGAGCGTGGCGCAACTGGCCGATTGCGCGGCCCAAAGTTCGGTGGCCGATGAGACGCCGGAAGGCCGCAGCATCGTGGCGCTGGCGCAGCGTCTGGGCCATGTCACGGCCATCGTGGGTAGCGTGCTGGAAGTGCCGTTCACTGCGCAGACCCGCATGAGCGGTGTGGACCTCACGCAGGCCGATGGCAGCACACGCCCGTTGCGCAAAGGCGCCGTGGACGCAGTACGTAAATACGTGCAAGCCCTGGGTGGCCAGATGCCTGCCGAGCTGCTGGCCGCCGCCGACGATGTGGCACGCCGCGGCAGCACGCCGCTGGCCGTAGCCGATGGCAATACGGTGCTGGGCATTGTGGAACTCAAGGACATCGTCAAGGCCGGCATCAAGGAACGCTTTGGTGAACTGCGCCGCATGGGCATCAAGACGGTGATGATCACCGGCGACAACAAACTCACCGCGTCTGCGATTGCGGCAGAAGCCGGTGTGGACGACTTCCTGGCAGAGGCCACCCCCGAGGACAAGCTGGTGCTGATCCGCAAATACCAGGCCGAAGGCCGCCTGGTGGCGATGACGGGCGACGGCACCAACGATGCGCCCGCCTTGGCTCAGGCCGATGTTGCAGTGGCGATGAACAGCGGCACCCAGGCTGCCAAGGAAGCCGCCAACATTGTCGACCTGGACTCGAATCCAACCAAGCTGCTCGAAGTGGTGGAGACCGGCAAGGCGCTGCTGATGACGCGCGGCTCGCTCACCACCTTCTCGATAGCCAACGACGTGGCCAAGTACTTCGCCATCATCCCGGCGATCTTTGTGACCACCTACCCGCAGCTGGCCGCACTTAACGTAATGCAGTTGGGCAGCTCCAACTCGGCCATTTTGTCGGCGGTGATCTTTAACGCGCTGATCATCGTGTTCCTGATTCCGCTGGCGCTTAAGGGCGTGAAGTACCGCCCCGTGGGTGCCGCGATCCTGCTGCGCCGCAATCTGCTGATCTATGGGCTGGGCGGCCTGGTCGTGCCCTTTATCGGCATCAAGCTGATCGACTTGCTGCTGGTCGCCATGAATCTGGTCTGAACTTCGAAAGCACTTTATGAAAACTACCCTTCGTCCTCTGCTGGTGCTGTTTCTGCTGCTGACCCTGATCACCGGCCTGGCTTACCCGCTGCTGGTCACAGCCCTGGGGCAAGCCCTTTACCCGGCGCAGGCTGCTGGCAGCCTGATCATCAAAGACGGCAAGCCGGTTGGTTCGCTGCTGATCGGCCAGAATTTCAGCGACCCTGGCCACTTCTGGGGCCGCCCCTCGGCGACCGGCCCGCAGCCGAATAACGGTATTGCCTCCAGCGGCTCCAACCTGGGACCGCTGAACCCAGCCCTGGTCGATGCCGTCAAGAGCCGCGTGCAAGCGCTGCGCGATGCCGACCCCGGTAACACCGCCCCGGTGCCGGTGGACTTGGTGACCGCCTCGGCCAGCGGCCTGGACCCGCACATCAGCCTGGCCGCCGCGCGCTACCAAGCGAAGCGGGTCGCTGCTGCACGCAAGCTGGATGCGGCGCGCGTCGAGGCGCTGATTGAAACGGCGACCGAGCGTCCGCTGTTGGGTCTGCTGGGTGAACCCGGAGTGAATGTGCTGCGCCTGAATCTGGCACTGGAAGACCTCCAGCCCTGATGCTGGCGGACGAAGTGGAGCGCCACGCGGTACTGCGTTAGAAGTGTCCCCAAACCTTGCATTGAAAGCACAATAATTCCCACACAACACCATGGCCACCTCCGACAACCGCCCCAACCCTGATGCGCTACTCGCGCAACTGCGTGAGGACGCAGAGGCCGTGGCGCGCGGCAAGTTGCGCATTTACTTTGGAGCCAGTGCCGGGGTTGGAAAAACGTTTGCCATGCTCAGCGCTGCGCAGCGTGCAAAAGAAGCCGGACAGAAAGTGCTCATAGGCCTGGTGGAAACCCACGGACGGCGCGAAACCGAAGAACTGCTGTCGGGCCTTCCCCGGTTGGCGTTACAGGAAATCGCCTACCGTGGCCAAGTGCTGTGGGAGTTTGATATCGATGCCGCACTGCAAGCCAAACCAGCCGTGCTGCTGCTGGACGAACTGGCCCACAGCAATGCACCCGGCTCGCGCCACCCCAAGCGCTGGCAGGATGTGCAGGAGTTGCTGGATGCGGGCATCAATGTCTGGACGGCACTCAATGTGCAGCATCTGGAAAGCCTGAACGGCACCGTCGGCGCCATCACCGGCATACGCGTCAACGAGACCGTGCCCGACACGGTGCTGGACGCTGCCGACGAGCTGATTCTGGTGGACGTAACAGCCGATGAATTGCTGGCCCGCCTGAAAGCCGGCAAGGTCTATGTACCCCAACAGGCCGAACGCGCCACGCAAAACTTCTTTCGCAAGGGCAATCTGTTTGCTTTACGCGAGATCGCCTTGCGTCGCACCGCTGAGCATGTGGGTGACGACGTGCGCAGCTACCGCGCACGCCAACACCAGATCGCCAGCCAGGGCCAAGCCAAAGGAACAGCGGCGTGGAACACCTCGGGCGCCCTGCTAGTGTGTGTCGGCCCGGACCTGGGGGCCGAACAGGCGGTGCGCAGTGCTGCAAGGCTGGCAGCCCAGCTCAACGTGCGCTGGCATGCGGCCTATGTGGAAACACCGGCGCTGCAGCGTCTGTCAGCCGCCGAGCGCGACCGGACCCTTGCCGTGCTCAAACTGGCCGAAGAGTTGGGTGGTGCACCAGTGGTGCTAACCGGCAATGAAGTGGCCCCCGCTTTGCTGGAGCAAGCTCGCGCCCTCAATTGCGCCACCCTGGTGCTGGGTCGCCCATCCAAGAGCCGTTGGAACCGCTGGCAGCGTCTGTTGCGTCCGAACTTGACGCGGCAGTTGGCCGATCAGGCCCAGGAACTCGACATCCTGGAGATCGGCTTTACAGATGCGGTGCGTCGCATTGCTCCGGCAGTCCCGGCTGACGCCCGGGACGAAAATGACCTGGTCACAGGCCGTGAATCCTGGCAGCGCTATGCCTGGGCTTTGGCCGCCTGTGTGGCCACCACGCTGCTGACCCTGCCCATGCTGGCGCTGTTTGACCTGGCCAATATCGTCATGCTGTTTTTGCTCTGCGTCGTGCTGGTGGCGGTCAAGTTGGGGCGCGGACCGGCCATGCTGGCAGCGGTGCTTTCGGTGGCGGCCTTTGACTTCTTTTTTGTGCCGCCACGCTTCTCGTTTGCGGTGACGGACGTGCAGTACCTGGTGACCTTTGCCGTGATGCTGGGCGTGGGCATGCTGATTGGCCAGCTCACGGCTAACCTGCGCTTTGCCGCCAGCGTGTCGGCCAGCAGGGAGCGCCGGGCTCACGCCTTGTTCGAGCTGACCCGCGACCTTTCTGCTGCGCTGCAAACCGTGCAGGTGCTGGAGTTGGGTGAAGCGGCGGTGACACGCACTTTTGGCGGCCTCGCCAGAGTCTTCATTACCGATGCACACGACCACCTGGAGCTGGGCGGCAACTTGCCCGACGGGCTGGATGCAAGCATTGCCGACTGGTGCTTTCACCACGGTCAGCGCGCCGGTATGGCAACGGCCACCCTGCCGTCCAACCCCTGGCATTACGTGCCGCTGCAGGCCCCCATGCGCATACGCGGTGTGCTGGCCCTGCAACCGGCGCAGGCGCGTTGGCTTTTGATACCGGAGCAGGTGCAACAACTCGAAACGTTAGCTCGGCAAATAGCCATAGCTTTGGAGCGCGTGCACTATGTAGACGTGGCGCAATCGGCGGTGGTGCAAATGGAGTCCGAGCGCCTGCGCAACACCTTGCTGGCGGCCATGTCGCACGATGTGCGCACGCCGCTGACGGCATTGATAGGCCAGGCCGAGACGCTGGAGCAGACCGGCGCTTTGACCAGCGAGCAGCACGCCATGGTGCGCTCCATGGGCCATGAGGCGCGCGAACTCAGCGCTTTGGTAGGCAACCTGCTGGACATGGCACGCCTGGAAAGCGGCCACGTGAAATTGCGGAGGGACTGGCAGTCGGTGGAGGAAGTCGTGGGTGGCGCCATCCGTGCCGCACGCCATGCCCTGGGAGCGCTGGAAGTTCAAACCGACTTGCCGCGTGAACTGCCGCTGGTGGATTTTGATGCCGCGCTGATGGAGCGGGTGCTGGTCAATCTGCTGGAGAACGCTTGCAAGTATGGCGTCGCGGCTCCCCCGCGTGTGCCGGCGATATGCGTTTCGGCACGCGCCGCGGCGACGACTTTGGAGCTGAAGGTGCGGGATTTTGGTCCTGGCCTTCCCGCCACCAGTCGCGGGCAGGAGCACACCCTGTTTGACAAGTTCACACGCGGGCAGACCGAGTCCAGTACGCGCGGTGTCGGCTTGGGCCTGGCCATTTGCAAAGCCATCGTTGAGGCACACAAGGGCCACATTGATGCCGCAAATGCCGATGGTGGTGGCGCAGAATTCAGCATCAGCCTGCCCCGCACGGCGCCGCCCGCGCCGACAATGGTCGAAGACATTTAGTCCGACTTTTGCACACCCACTAATACCCGTTACGCATGACCTCACCCATTGCCATCCTGATCGAAGACGAGCCGCAGATTCGTCGCTTCGTGCGCCTGGCACTGGAGGCTGAAGGCTGGCAGGTGCATGAAGCCGACACGGCCAAACGGGGCTTGCTGGACGCGGGCACGCGCAAACCCGATCTGCTGGTGGTCGACCTGGGGTTGCCGGATGGCGACGGGCTGGACCTGATTCGCGATGTGCGCAGTTGGTCCAATGTGCCCATCGTCGTGCTCTCGGCAAGATCCGATGAATCCGACAAAATTTCAGCGCTGGACGCCGGTGCGGACGACTACCTCACCAAGCCCTTTGGCGTGGGCGAGTTGCTAGCCCGCGTGCGGGCCAACCTGCGCCGTCCCCGCAGCAGCCCGGAAGATGCCTCCACACCCGGCGCGGGCGAGGAAGACCCCGTGTTCCGCTTTGGTGAGGTGGAGATGGACCGGCAGGCGCGCATCGTGCGCCGCAAGGGCGAAGAGGTGCATCTCACACCCATCGAATACCGTCTGCTGATGGCGCTGGTTGCGAATTCCGGGCGCGTGATGACGCAACGCCAGTTGCTCAAGAGTGTGTGGGGACCGTCCCATGCCGAGCAGGGGCACTACCTGCGCATCTACATGGGGCATTTGCGGCAAAAGCTGGAGCGCGACCCGGCTCAGCCCGAACACCTGTTGACCGAGACCGCCGTAGGCTACCGGTTGATGCGCTAAATCTCCACCTTGGAGCCCAACTCGACCACCGCATTGCTGGGCAGGCTGAGAAAGTCTGCGGCCCCACTGGCACTGCGGTGCATTTGCGCAAACAGCTTTTCACGCCACTGCGCCATCTCCCCGCCCATGGTGGGCACCACAATGTCGCGCGATAGAAAGTAACTGGTGGTCATGCGGTCATAGCGCCAGCCAGGGCTACTGATCTGCTGCAACGCCTTCGGAATATCCGGGTCGTCCAAAAATCCGAACTTGATGATCACCTGCCAACAATCGTGCCCCAGCGGCGTCATGTGCGCCTGCTCCTCTACCGGCACCTTGGGAATCTCCTGGTTCTGCACGGTCAGGAATAGGTTGGTCTGGTGTAGCACCTTGTTGTGCTTGAGGTTGTGCAACAAGGCATTGGGCACAATGCCCACGCTAGACGACAGAAACACGGCAGTGCCATCGGGGCGCACCGGTGGGAAGGCAAACACAGCCTCCAGAAAACTTGGCAGGTCGATCGCGTCCCTGCGGAACTTTTCCGATAGCAACAAACGACCGTCC